>JAKJFB010000006.1:0-266 GCA_022705125.1 Pseudomonadota bacterium | reverse complement strand
TGGCTATCTCCTAGCGGGTTGCGGCGGCAGCGGCAGCGGCAGCGGTTGCGGTTGCGGCCTCGTGATCGTTAGCGGCGCGCAATCCCGGGCTGCGCGCGCGCAGGCGCGGCCAGTGCAGCAACTCCAGCGCGCCCTCGGCGGTTTCGGCCAGTGCCGTGCAGTTCTCGACCCAGTCGCCGTCGTTGCAGTAGAGGATGCCGTCGATCTCGCGCTGGCTCGGGTGGTGGATGTGTCCGCACACGATGCCGTCGAAGTCGTGCTCGCGC
>JAKJFB010000069.1:8511-10813 GCA_022705125.1 Pseudomonadota bacterium | reverse complement strand
GGCTGAGCAGCACCAGCGTGTGCGCCACCTCGCGATAGCGCAGCGCGACGTCCTTCAGCAGCCGCACGATGCGCGGATCGGCGAGGTACGGATGGATGTCGCACAGCACGAACAGGCCCGCCTCGCGGTGCGCCTTGATCGATTTCAGCACGGCGTCGGGCTCGAGCAGCGCCTCGGCGGCCGGCAGCTCGCCGAAGCCGAGCCGCTGCAGGCCCTCGGTCACGGACCACACGAACAGCGGCAGCGCTTCCTTGATCGCGAGCCTCGTGAGCAACTCGCGCGCACGGTTCTCGTCGTGCGTCTCGACCACCAGCAGGGGCACGTGCGAGCGGATCAGCAGTTGCAGGTCCCTGAAGTCGCTCATCGCCTCGGGCTGCGGCTCCTGCATCATCCCGTCGCCACGCGCAGCGCCTGCATCCGCGCCTCGATCTGCTCCGGCGTCAGGCTCTCGATTTGCGTGCCGACGATCCAGACATGGCCGAAGGGATCGCGCAGCGCGCCGTTGCGATCGCCGTAGAACTGGTCGGCGACGCCGCGCAGCTGCACGCCGCCGGCCGCGAGCGCGCGCGCGAAGCACTCGTCGACGTCATCGACGTACAGCCTCACGGCGACCGAGGTGCCGGCGAGCGAGGCGGGGCTGCGCTGCGGGCCGCCGCTCAGCTCGTCGGCGAGCAGGATCACCGAGTCGCCGATGCGGATCTCGGCATGCCCCACCAGCCCGTTGCCCGCATCGAGGCGGTACAACTCCTCGGCATCGAAGGCGCGGCGGTAGAAATCGATGGCCGCGGCGGCTCCGCGCACGCTCAGGTAGGGCGTGATGGCGGGAACGCGCCCGGGCTGGGCCCTGACCGTCATTGTTATCGTCTCCTCGGTGCAAGCGGATGGCCCAATCATACCCGCGCCGCGCCGCCACGGTGACCCTGTTTGGCCGGGAGCGCGCTTGCACTATAGAATCGGCGCATCGAACCGTCAGCAGCCTCCCCATGCAGCGCCAGTTTTCACTGCTCGACCATCTCGTGATCGGACTCGACCGGGCGCGCCGCTTCGCTACCGGCGAGGCACCGCAACCCGGGCGCGCGAGCCCGGCGCTGGACTTCGAGGAGCCCCGACTGGACGACGCGCAGAAGCGCCACGTCGCGGGCCTGATGCGGATCAACCACACCGGCGAGGTGTGCGCACAGGCGCTCTACCAGGGGCAGGCGCTCACCGCCAGGCGCGACGCCGTGCGCGACGGCATGCAGCAGGCCGCCGACGAGGAGATCGACCACCTCGCGTGGTGCGAGGAACGCGTGCAGCAGATGGGTAGCCACACCAGCGTGCTGAACCCGCTGTTCTACGCGCTGTCCTTCGGCATCGGCGCGGCCGCGGGCGCGGCCGGCGACCGCTGGAGCCTGGGATTCGTGGCGGCCACGGAGGAGCAGGTGTGCAAGCACCTGCGCGAGCACCTGGAGCGCCTGCCGGCGCAGGACGGCAAGAGCCGCGCGATCCTGGAACTGATGCTGGAGGACGAGGCGCGACACGCCACCCACGCCCTCGAATCCGGCGGCACGGACTTTGCGCCGCAGGTCAAGGAATTGATGTCACTGGTATCGCGGCTGATGACCGCGAGCACATATCGCCTGTAGGTCGGTATTCATCGTAGGCCGGCATTCATGCCGACAGATGTCTCGCCGGTCGCTCCAGTCGCCATGAATGGCGACCCAAGTCCCTGAATAGCGACCCACGGGGGCGCCATCAGCCCCCTTCGATCTCGAAGTCGTGCGTGATCTCGACGCCGGCCTTGCCCAGCATGATCGAGGCCGAGCAGTACTTGTCCGCCGACATCGTCACGGCGCGCTCGACCAGCTTCGGATTGAGATCCGTGCCCGCCACCACGAAATGCATGTGGATCTTCGTGAACACCGCGGGAATCGCGTCGGCGCGCTCGGCGCTCATCTCCACGCGGCAGTCGCTCACCTTTTGCCGCGATTTCTCCAGGATCGTCACCACGTCGTAGGCCGAGCAGCCGCCCACGCCCAGCAACAGCATCTCCATCGGCCGCACGCCGATGTTGCGCCCGCCGCCGTCGGGCGGACCGTCCATGACCACCGCGTGCCCGCTGCCGGACTCGGCCACGAACGCACGCCCGCTCAACCACGTCACCGTACCCTTCATATGCTCTCCCGCCACCACGCGCCGTCGCGCAGGCCTGTAAACGAAAGCCGCGCAGCTTAGCAAGCGCCCGCCGCGTCCCGCAGCCGCGCCCGTGCGGACTGCGCACAACTCACGCGATTCGCGCCCCAGGAACGTGACGTCCGTGGCA
>JAKJFB010000069.1:0-8501 GCA_022705125.1 Pseudomonadota bacterium | reverse complement strand
CGGGTACCCAGCAGTCCAACGCCGACGAGGTATTCATCGTGCTGACCCTGTCCCTGGCGCCGCGCCTCAAGAATCCGGACGCATTCCTGGCGCATTGCCACCGGCGCCGCTTCCCGGCGCGCAGCACGATCATCCACGCCGGCGACAAGGGCGACAGCCTGTTCTACCTGGTCAAGGGCTCGGTCACCGTGCTGATCGAGGACGACGACGGCAAGGAGATGATCGTCGCCTACCTGAACCCGGGCGACTTTTTCGGCGAGATGGGGCTGTTCAACGGCGAGGAGCGACGCAGCGCCTGGGTGCGGGCGAAGGCCGAATGCCACGTCGCCGAAATCAGCTACGCGAAGTTCCGTGAACTGAGCGAGCGCCAGCCGGAGATCATGTTCGAGCTCGGCAGCCAGCTGGCCACCCGCCTGCGCACGACGACGCGCAAGGTCGGCGACCTCGCGTTCCTCGATGTCACCGGCCGCGTGGCGCGCACGCTGCTCGACCTGTGCAAGCAGCCTGACGCGATGACGCATCCCGACGGGATGCAAATCAAGATCACGCGCCAGGAAATCGGCCGTATCGTCGGTTGCTCACGCGAAATGGTGGGGCGCGTGCTGAAGACCCTCGAGGAGCAGGGCCTCGTTCACGTCAAGGGCAAGACCATGGTGGTGTTCGGCACCCGCTGAAGTGGGTCGGCATTCATGCCGACGGGTGCCTGCCCGGATTCTGCTGTCGCCATTCATGGCGACCCACGGGTGCTGCCGAATCCTTGCCGGGTTGAAACCCGACCTGCGGGCCCGAACTAAGTGCCGAACAGTTCCCGCAGCCGCTCGCCCGGGTCCGGCGCGCGCATCAGGCTCTCGCCGACGAGGAAGGCGTGCACGCCGTGTGCGCGCATCGCCGCCACATCCTCGGCCGTGCCGATGCCGCTCTCGGTCACCACGATACGGTCGGCCGGGATGCGATCCAGCAGCGCGTAGGTGGTGTCCAGCGAGACCTCGAAGCTGTGCAGGTCGCGGTTGTTGATGCCGATCAGCCGCCCGGGCACGGCGAGCGCCATCTCGAGCTCGGCGGCGTTGTGCACCTCGACCAGCACGTCCAGCCCGAGCTCGGTCGCCAGCGCCGCCAGCTCCGCCATGTGTGACGGCGCATCGGTGAAGGCCGCGGCGATCAGCAGGATGCAGTCGGCCGCGAGTGCGCGCGCCTCGACGACCTGGTAGGCATCGACGGTGAAGTCCTTGCGCAATACCGGCAACGCGACCGCCGCGCGCGCCGCCTGCAGGTAGGCATCCGCTCCCTGGAAGAAATCGACGTCGGTCAGCACCGACAGGCACGCCGCGCCGCCCTGCTCGTAGGAGCGCGCCAGCGCGGGCGGATCGAAATCCGCGCGGATCAGGCCCTTGCTGGGCGAGGCCTTCTTGATCTCGGCGATCACGGCGTTGCGCCCGGCAGCAACGCGCGTTGCCAGCGCATCGGCAAAGCCGCGCACCGGCGCGGCCTCACGCGCCAGGGCACGCAGCTCGGCGAGGCTGCGCACGCGGCCACGCTCGGCGACTTCCTCGCGTTTGCGCTGCAGGATCCGCAGCAGGATGGTCGCCTTGCTCATTCAGTCTCCAGGCATGCACAGAAGCTCGCCAGCGCCTCGATACGTTCGAGCGCAAGGCCGCAATGGATCATGTCGTGCGCGAGCTCGACGCCGCGGCGCACGGAATCGGTGATGCCGCTCACGTAGATCGCGGCACCGGCGTTCAGCGCGATGATGTCGGCCGCCTTGGCCGCATGCGGCCCGCGGCGCTTGCCGAGCGCATCGCGGATCAAGGCCGCCGACTCGGCACCCGAGCCGACCTCGAGCCCGATCAGGCTCTGGCTCTGCACACCGAGCTCCTCGGGCGAAAAGCTGCGCTCGGTGATGGCGCCCTCGCGCAACTCGACGGCGTGCGTGCGCGTTGCCAGGCTGAACTCGTCCAGGCCATCCTCGGCATGTACCACCATCACGTGGCGCGCGCCCAGCTGCGCCAGCACCTCGGCCATCGGCCGGCACAACGCCTTGCTGAAGGTGCCGACCAGCAGGCGGCGCACGCCGGCCGGGTTGGTCAGCGGCCCGAGAATGTTGAACAGCGTGCGCATGCCGAGCTCGCGTCGCGGCCCGATCGCGTGGCGCATCGCGCCGTGGTGCGCCGGCGCGAACATGAAGCCCACGCGCAGTTCGCGGATGCCGCGCGCGACCATCGCCGCCGGCATCCCGAGCTTGATACCCAGGTGCTCCAGCGCGTCGGCGCTGCCGCTCGCACTGGAGACGCCGCGATTGCCGTGCTTCGCGACATGGCCGCCGGCCGCGGCGACCACGAAGGCCGAGGCGCTGGAGATGTTGAACAGGCTGGCGCCGTCGCCGCCGGTCCCCACGATGTCGACCAGCGGCTCGACATCGACGTCGACCGGCGTGGCGAGCTCGCGCATGACCTCGGCCGCGGCGGTGATCTCGTCGATCGACTCGCCCTTCATGCGCAGGCCCGTCAGCAACGCGCCGATCTGCGCGTCGGTGCAGCCGCCCGTCATGACCGCGCGCATGACCTCGCGCATCGCGTCGCGATCGAGGTCGATGTGATTGACGACGCGATCCAGTGCCTGCTTGATGTCCATGGCTCAGATCGCCCGCGCCAGGGTGGGCCAGGCCACGCCGAGAAAATTCGCCAGCAGCGCGTGCCCGTGCTCCGTGAGGATGGACTCGGGGTGGAACTGCACGCCCTCGATCGCGAGATCGCGGTGCCTCACGCCCATGATCTCGTCCAGGCGCCCGTGCTCGTCCACGGTCCAGGCCGTGACTTCGAGGCGCTCGGGGCAGGACTCCTTCTCGATCACCAGCGAGTGGTAGCGCGTGGCCTGGAACGGGTTCGCCAGCCCGCGGAACACGCCCGTGCCGGCGTGGTGGATCAGCGAGGTCTTGCCGTGCATGACCTGGCGCGCGCGCACGATGCGCCCGCCGAAGGCCTGCCCGATGCACTGGTGCCCGAGGCAGACACCGAGGATGGGGATGCGTCCGGCGAAGCGCCGGATCACCTCGAGCGAGATGCCTGCCTCGTTGGGCGTGCAGGGCCCGGGCGAGATCACGATCTTCGCTGGCGCGAGCGCCTCGATGGCGTCAGCCGCGATTTCGTCGTTGCGCACGACCTTCACCTCGGCGCCCAGCTCCCCGAGGTACTGCACCACGTTCCAGGTGAAGGAGTCGTAGTTGTCGATCATCAGAATCATATTCGACCTATCGAATTGATTTCATTGAATAGATACCTCGAGCGGTTGACGCGGACAATACGGGGCGTCGGTGAATTGTCGCCCAGATCACGCGCCGCTTAAACCTCCACGCTGCCGGGCAGATTACCGCGTTTACCGTGGCAGGCAGCTTACCCCGTTGTGCTCGACTCTTCTCCGATCTTCGGGATAGGCCTGCAACGCGCTCGTCACGCCGACGTGGCCGCCGGCTCGCGTAGCGCGGGAAGAGGGGAAACGCCGGATGGAAGCGCGCATTGACAAGGGGCACAGGAAACCGGGAAGGGATGCTTTCAGGCAGAGAGGGACTTCAATCCCTGTAGGGAGCCTGCAAGCCCGAACTGAAACAGACACAATTGACGCGCGGGAGGAAGGGGCATTAACATCGAGTCGCGACTGACAACTGCATACAAAAAATTTGCATGATCAAGATCAAGGGGAAGCGCAAACCATGAAAAAGCAATTGATCGGGTTTTATTTCCTGCTCCTGACCTCGGTAGCGGCCAGCGTGCAGGCTGGTGCCGGGAGTGCCGTTCTCACCGCGTATATCCAGAACGGAACGGTAACCAACACCTCCGGCCCCGGCGTGACCATGACGGAGGTTTTCTACACACTGGGTCCCGCCGGCGATAACGTGGCCACATGGGATGGATCTGTCGGGGGCGGTACAGCAGAAGACCTGTTATCCAACCCGCAGTTCTTCCAGAGCGTACGCTGGAGCGGGCTGAACGTGGCTCCCGGGAGCACCTTCAACTTCTCAGGCATCGATATCGATCTCATCGAGACCCTTGATCCGCTGAGCGTCACTGGCGCTACGTTGGACGAAACCGGAGAATCGCTGCGTGGCGCTTACATTCGGGCGACCTTCAGTGACGGCAGCACTGCGTGCGCCCCCCTGGTTCAGCAAGCTTGGTCCGCGCAGCAGGATCTGGCCCTGACCGTTGCCAACTTCAACTCGGGTGCCTGCCTGAGCGGAGCGGCTCCTGTGGACGAACCCACCCAGATTCCGACGCTCGGGGAATATGGGCTGATGCTGCTGGTACTGATGCTGGGATGGATCGGGTTCCGGCATCGAGGCGTCGCGTGAGCCGCTCCTGAACTGCTTTGCAGCTCAATGTGATTGAGGCCCGCTATCCGGCGGGCCTTTTTCCATATGTGCTCGGCGCTGAACGACGTGGGCGATCACGCGCCGGCGAGCCGCGGATCCTGTTGCAGCTCGATGGTGTTGCCGCCGGGATCCGCGAGGAACACGACGCCGCCGAAGCGGTCATGCGCCACACCCGCGCCCGCGAGCGTGGCGACCGCCGCCTCGATATCCGCGACGTAGAACGCGATGTGCCGGCCCGTGGGCTCGCGCGCAACGCCCTTCAGCTCGGCCTGGATCACGTGCAGCTGCGTTTCCCCGAGCTGCAACCAGAATCCCGGGATGCGCGCCGCAAACTCGGGCGGGATGTCGCGCGGCACGGTCGGTATCCCGAGCAGCCCGGTGTAGAAGCGCTCCATGTCCTCGACGCCCGCCGGAACGTTGAGCGCGGCGTGATTGATACGCGTGATCTTCATGTCTGCCCCCGTAGGTCGGCATTCATGCCGACAGGTGCCTTCCCGGATGAGCCCGTCGCCATGAATGGCAACCCAAGGGATCAGTCGCCATTCGTGGCGACCCCCCATTCATAATGTCCCCGATCGGGCGCAGTGTAGCAACTCTGGGCCGCACACTTTGCCCACGCCCGCCGGAATACTACGATGCGCGTCATCCTCTTCAGCCTGGCCCTTTGCCTCATGACGACGAACTCGCACGCCAGCGCCGCGACACCGGTCCGCCTGGTTATCCACGGCGGCGCCGGCACCATCGAGCGCGCCAGGCTCAGCGCGGAGCGCGAGGCCGAATACACTGCGGCGCTCGCCATCGCGCTCGCAGCGGGCCATGCCGTGCTCGAGCGCGGCGGCTCCAGCATGGACGCGGTGATCGCCGCGATCACCGTGATGGAGGATTCGCCCCTGTTCAATGCCGGTCGCGGCGCGGTATTCAACCACGAGGGCCGCAACGAGCACGACGCCTCGATCATGGACGGCGCCACGCGCGGCGCCGGCGCGGTCGCCGCCGTCGGCGTGATCCGCAACCCGATCCGCGCGGCCGAGGCCGTGATGCGCCACAGTCCGCACGTGATGCTGACCGGCGCGGGCGCCGAGGCCTTCGCGCGCGAGCAGGGCCTGGAAATCGTGGATCCGTCCTGGTTCCGCACCGAGGAACGCTGGCGCCAGTTGCAGCGGGCAATCGCCGGGGAGCGCATCGAGCGCGATCACGACGCGCAACCGGCGAGCGCCTACCGCGAGGACGACAAGCGCGGCACCGTCGGCGCCGTGGCGCTGGACCGGCACGGCAATCTCGCCGCCGGCACCTCGACCGGCGGACTGACGAACAAGCGCTACGGACGCATCGGCGACTCGCCGGTGATCGGCGCCGGCACCTGGGCCGACAACCGCTCGGTCGCGGTGTCGGCGACCGGCACCGGGGAGATGTTCATCCGCACGGCCGCCGCGCACAGCGTCGCCGAACTGGTCCGCCTCGTCGGCAAGACCGCCGCAGATGCGGCCGACGCCACCCTGGCCGAGGTGGCCGCGATCGGCGGCGACGGCGGCCTGATCGTGCTCGACGCGAAGGGCGATTACGCGATGCGCTTCAACACCAGCGGTATGTACCGGGGCACGGTGGGCGAGGACGGCGCGGGCTGGGTCGGCATCTTCGGCGGGCCGGAGCGCCGCATCAGCCTGCCGGTCGCCCCCTGAGCGGCGCGCCGCGCGTGCGCGGCAGGCGGCAGGCGGCAGGCCGCGCTCATTGTGCGCTGCCCCCGTCCTTGTGGCCGAGGCCGGCATGCGAGGGCAGCGAGAGCCTGGCCACGATGGCCAGTGCGCGCACCGCGAAACCGACCGCGGTGCCGCCGACGACCGACACGATGTCCTGCGCGCCGCGCAGCCCGGCCAGCAGCACGTAACACACGGCACCCACCAGCGTGGCAGTGATATAGATCTCGCGGCTCATGAGGATGGGCGGCTCGTTCAGCGTGAAGTCGCGGATGATGCCGCCGAAGCAGGCGGTGAAGATCCCCATGACCACGGCGACGCCGGGCCCCACGCCGGCCAGCAGCGCCTTCTGCGCGCCGAGCACCGCGAACAGCGCCACACCTATCGCATCGGCCCACAGCAAGGCCTGGGAGGCGCGATCGAGCAGCGATGCGGCGGCATAAGTGAGGAGCGCGGCGGCACTGCAGACCGCGATGTACGTCGCGTCCTGCACCCAGAACACCGGCGCGTCCAGCAGCAGGTCGCGCACGGTGCCGCCGCCGACACCGGTCATGTTGGCCACGAACAGGAAGCCGATGATGTCGAGGCGGTGTCGCGCGGCGAGCAGCGCGCCGCTCACGGCGAAGGCGAAGGTACCCGCGAACGCGAGCCAGTCCATCGCGGACAGGGCGAGCACCGCCGCCGCAGCCTCAGGAGAGCATCGCGGCGGCGCGGAACATCGCGCGGGCCTTGTTCATGGTCTCTTCCCACTCCACGAGAGGTAACCCACCGCGCCGTCGTAGATGCCGCGCCGCGTGGGCTCGAGTTCGTCGATGATCTCCATCGCGCGGATTTTCGGCGCGCCCGACAGCGTGCCTGCCGGCAGCGTGGCGCGCAGCACGTCGATGGCGCTCAGGCCCTCGCGCAGGCGGCCCGAGACGTTGGAGACGATGTGCATCACGTGCGAGTAGCGCTCGACGATCATGCGCTCCGATACCGTCACGCTGCCGATCCCGGCCACGCGCCCCACGTCGTTGCGCCCGAGGTCGATCAGCATCAGGTGCTCGGCGATCTCCTTCGGATCGGCCAGCAGTTCGGCCTCGAGCGCGAGGTCCTCCTCGTGCGTGGCGCCGCGCCGGCGCGTGCCCGCGATCGGCCGCACGGTGACCTCGCCGTCCTGCAGGCGCGACAGGATCTCCGGCGAGGAGCCCACGATCTGGAAATCGCCGAGATCGAGGAAGTACAGGTACGGCGAGGGATTGAGGTTGCGCAGAGCACGGTAAAGATTCAGCGGACTGGCGCTGAACGGCGCGCTCATGCGCTGCGAGGGCACCACCTGCATCACGTCGCCGGCGAGGATGTATTCGCGGATGCGCTCCACCGCGGCCTCGAAACGCTCGCGGCCGAACTCCGACTCGAACGCCGCCTCGACGTCGCGCACACGCTGGCTGTCGCGCCGCCCGGCATCGATGTCCACCGGCGGCAGCCGCGGCGCCGGCCCCTCCAGGCGCTGCTGCAGCGCATCGAGCCGCGCCTCGGCACCGGCCGCGGCGTCCGCCTCGCGCGGGTCCACCGTTACGACCAGCGCGATGGCACCGGCCAGGTTGTCGAAGACCAGGAATTCCTCGGCGACCATCAGCAGGATGTCGGGCGTGCCCAGCACGTCGGGCGGCGCGCTCGCGGCGAGGCGCGGCTCGACCATGCGCACGCAGTCGTAGCCGAAATAGCCCACGAGGCCGCCCGCGAACATCGGCAGGTCCTCGTGCGGGAGCGCGCGCTCGCGCGCGAGGAATTCCTCGACGAAGGCGAGCGGATCGGCGTGCGCGACGTCCTGCTCCGCGTCCCCGTCGCAGAGCGTGATCCGAGTACCGCGGACCACGAGGCGGCGCCGGCACGGCAGGCCGATGATCGAGTAGCGCCCCCACTTCTCGCCGCCCTCGACCGACTCGAACAGGAAGCTGAACGGACCGGCAAACTTCAGGTAGGCGCCGAGCGGCGTCTCGAGGTCGGCGAGCAGGCGCCGGACGACGGGAACGCGGGTGAAGCCCTCGCGGGCGAGCTGTTCGAGGCGGGTGGCGTTCATGGGGACTCCGGAAACTCGGGGAAATGGCAAAAGGCACGCGCTCGAGCGCGCGTAATCGCGACTGTCACCATCGCCAGCGCCGGATCGCCCTCATGTCTGCTCCCGTGGGGAAAGTGTGCTGCGACAGATTCTACTGCAAGGGGCATTCAAAGCAATTCGCCGAGTCCGTCGACGACCAGGTCCGGCGCCTCGCAGCGGATGTCCTCGCCGTGGTTGTAGCCGCCTGCCACACCGATCACGCGCACGCCGGCCGCGCGCGCGGCATGCACGTCGTGGCGTGAATCGCCGATCATCAGCGCCGCGCACGGCAGCGTCCGCGCCTTCGCCATCGCCGCGAGCAACGGCCCCGGCGCGGGCTTCACGCCGGCGCCCGAATCGCCGCCGA
>JAKJFB010000699.1:1102-1659 GCA_022705125.1 Pseudomonadota bacterium | reverse complement strand
CAATGTGTACCGCGCGCAGTTCCTGTACGAGAACCTGATGATCGAGAGCAACGTGATCCACTCCAGTTACGAGAACGGGGTGAAGAAGCTGCTCTTTCTTGGTTCCTCGTGCATCTATCCGAAGATGGCGCCGCAGCCGCTGAAGGAGGAGACGCTGCTGAGCGGTTTCCTGGAGCAGACCAACGAGCCCTACGCCATCGCCAAGATCGCCGGCATCAAGCTCTGCGAAAGCTACAACCGCCAGTACGGCGCCAGCCACGGGCTGGACTTCCGCAGCGTCATGCCCACCAACCTCTATGGCCCCGGCGACAACTACCACCCCCAGAACAGCCACGTCGTGCCCGCCCTGATCCGCCGCTTCCACGAGGCCAAGGTCAGCGGCGCGCCCAGCGTCACCCTGTGGGGCACCGGCACGCCGCTGCGCGAATTCCTGCACGTGGACGACATGGCCGCCGCCAGCGTGCACGTCATGAACCTCGACCCGGCCACTTATGCCGCCCACACCCAGCCGATGCTCTCGCACATCAACGTCGGCACAGGCGAGGACATCACCATCC
>JAKJFB010000699.1:0-1092 GCA_022705125.1 Pseudomonadota bacterium | reverse complement strand
GCGTGTTCGTCATGAACCTGCCCAAGGCCGTCTACGACCAGCAGACCCAGCCCATGCAAAGCCACCTCAACGTCGGCTTCGGTTCGGACCTCTCCATTCGCGCACTCGCCGAGACCATCGCCCGCGTCGTCGGCTACACCGGTGCCATCGCGCTCAACCCCGCCCAGCCCGATGGCACCCCGCGTAAACTCATGGACAGCCGCCGCCTCAATGCCTTGGGCTGGCAGCCCGCCATCGCCCTTGAGCAGGGCCTGGCCGGCGCCTATGCCGATTTCCTCCAGCACCACGCCAACACCTCGCATACCGCATGAGCTCAACCCACCCACCCAAAGTCGCACTCATCACCGGCATCACCGGGCAAGACGGCTCCTACCTGGCGGAATTCCTGCTTGAAAAAGGCTACGTCGTCCACGGCATCAAGCGCCGTGCCAGTCTGCTCAACACCCAGCGGGTCGACCACATCTACCAGGATCCGCATGTCGAGAACGCCCGCTTCAGGCTGCACCACGGCGACCTGTCCGACACCAGCAACCTGGTGCGCATCGTCCAGGAAACCCAGCCCGACGAGATCTACAACCTCGGCGCGCAAAGCCACGTCGCCGTCAGCTTCGAGGCCCCCGAATACACCGCCGACGTCGACGCCCTGGGCACCCTGCGCCTGCTGGAGGCCATCCGCATCCTCGGCCTTGAGAAGAAGACCCGCTTCTACCAGGCCTCCACCAGCGAGCTCTATGGCCTGGTGCGCGAAACCCCCCAGCGCGAGACCACGCCCTTCTACCCGCGCAGCCCCTACGGCGTCGCCAAGCTCTACGCCTACTGGATCACCGTGAACTACCGCGAGGCCTACGGCCTGTATGCCTGCAAGGACTACGTGCGCATGCAGTGGCTCATGCTGCAGCAGCAGCAGGCGCAGGACTTCGTCATCGCCACCGGCCAGCAATACAGCGTGCGCCAGTTCATCGAATGGACCGCCGCCGAACTCGGCATCGAGCTGCGCTGGCAAGGGCAGGGCACCGACGAAGTCGGCCTGTGGAACGGCCGCCCCATCGTGCGCATCGACCCGCGCTATTTCCGCCCCTCCGAGGTCGAATC
>JAKJFB010000698.1 GCA_022705125.1 Pseudomonadota bacterium | reverse complement strand
CACCGTGGTCTTGAAATTGACCTCGCGCGCGCGCTTCCATTCGGTGGGTGTGATGCCGCCGAGCTCCTCGCGCATCCGGACGGAGACGATCCGCGCCGCCTGGCTCTTGGTGAACGTGCCGGCGAGGTTGACGTTCGACTTCAGGAACAGCGGCCCGGCGCCGCGGCCGATCAGCGCGGCGTGGTCGATGTCGTAGACCGCCACGCTGTTGTTGACGAAGCCGAAATCCTGGTCGGCGAAGTTGGCCGTGAGGTGGTTGAAGGAGGGCTTGAGCGGCGCCAGTTCCAGGCTGCGGAACAGGATGTTGCCCTCGGTGAAGGCCTCGACCACGGAGGAGTTGTTGCGGATACCGATCTTGAGCTTGCCGAAGGCGAAGGTGTAGTAGCCCAGGCAGTTCATGAGCACTTCCTGGAGCCAGTCGCGCAGGGGCTTCTCCTCCTGGATCACGCCGCGGAACTTGAACTGCGTCTCGGTGCCCGTGCCGACGAGCTTCGTCACCTGTTGGTCGCAGATCGATGCGGCGGCGATCGCGGCCTCGACGTCGAAGAACGTCTCGGCAAAATCGAGCTGCTGGGTTGTAGCATCCGCGCCGAGGCGCAGCCCGCGCGCCCGGAGCAGCATGTTGACGGCGATCCAGACCGGGTTGGTCAGCGAAGGCCCGTAGACGCGCACGCCCGGGCTGGTCCACACCCAACCGCGCAGGCCCTGCTGAACCGTCGCGACCATGGCGTGGTCGCCCGGTCGTGACAGTTGCAGGCCCTTGGCGTCCGACCTGCGGATCACGATGAAGGACGTTCCGCCCGCGAAGTTGTCCTTGTAGGTCGAGTTGCCGGAGTAGACCTTGCGCCAGTCGCCTCCGGTCACATCTCCGGACTGGTCGAGCGAAAAGAAGTCGGTGTCGCCCGCGGGATCGTTGCCCAGGCAGGTGCGCAGGCCGTAGTCGTTGTTCGGGAAGCCGTGGTGGGCCTGTCCGTCGAGCGTGTGGCCGACGAAGGTTTCCGCCTTGCCGTCACCGTCCTTGTCTTCCATGCGCGGCGTTGTGAGCGCCACGAGCGGCCCTTCGCCGACGATGCCCAGCGCCTCGTAGAAATCGCTCTCGTCCCGGCCGGCGGCGATTTTGCAGTTCACCGGCATGTCGGTGTCGGTGTAAATTTCGGGCAGCACCTGGTCGTAGATCGACTCGGCGACCAGCGAAACGCTCGTGATCGTGGATCGCCCGAAGCCCCACACACCCGTCGAGTTGTCCTTGATGCGGACGCCCTGCGGTTCAGCTACGATGCCGCCGTAGTAGCGTTTCATGCCGTGCGCGAGACACCCGTTCGGCGTCTCGTAGTTCTTGTCGCACTTCGTGGGGTCGGCGTCGGGGAAGTGCACCAAGTCGAGCGCGCCGTGCTCGGCGAACGGGCAGGCCTGCGAGTTGAACGCCTTCCAGCAGGTGCGGGAGATCTTGCGTGTCGGGTAGGGCAGGTTCAGCTCGTAGAGGCCGTCCGAAGCCGTGACCTTGAACTCCGGGCCGGCATCGAGAGACCAGTTGACGATGTCGCCCTTCCAGAGATCCAGCTTGATGCCGGTGCCCACGTGGAACAGCGAGAATTCGATCGAGGCGCGGTAGAGGTCCACGTCGTTGGCGAGGTCGCGCATGACGCGGTCGGCGTTGCC
>JAKJFB010000697.1:1392-1673 GCA_022705125.1 Pseudomonadota bacterium | reverse complement strand
TCCAGCGTGTCGCGACTGCTTTGTGTCGCCACGTCCATGAATAGCGCCGTGATCGCCGCGCGCTCGCGCACGAGCAACTCTTCGTAGACGCTGGCGAGGATTGCGTCCTTGTTGGGGAAATACTGGTACACCGAGGCCACGCCCACGCCGGCCACCTCGGCGATGCGGTTGGTCGTCAGCGCCTCGGCACCCTCATGCTCGAGAATCCGCAGGCAGGCCTCTCGTATGGCGCGCACGAGACTGATCGAACGGCTCTGTCGGGGCTGCTTGCGCGGCCGCGG
>JAKJFB010000697.1:0-1339 GCA_022705125.1 Pseudomonadota bacterium | reverse complement strand
CTTCATCTGCGGGATCGCCGGTCGTTGTCAGAGGCACTCCGGGCGGGTGCCCCCGCCATCGCGCAGTTTAGTCCGATCTTGCGCCCATGCCTGCGGCAGTTGGCCATCGGGCGGTTGTTGCTGCATGGCGAGCGAAGCCCGGTCGCGGTTCTGCGCGATGGCGGTGAACTCCGACAAATGTGAATGGGTCGTCGCGCGGCGTGCCGTTGCCCTTCGTGGCGTGGATTTTTTCTCTTTGATTCAATTACATGTGGCGACGACACGGCGATCCCGCGCGCAGTGCGAATGCGAGTTGTACGCCGGCGGCGTCGAGGGCGAGAATTCGGTTTGATGCCCAAATGACCGGAACCGGAGACCCCTGCGTGAAACAGACACTGATTTCCGCCGACTCGCACATCACCGAACCACCGGACCTGTACGTGTCCCGCGTGGATACGAAGTATCGCGACCGCGTGCCGCATCTGGTGCGCAACGGCGAGCGTGGCGACATGTTCGTGATGGGCGATCCCCTGCCGCCGATCCCCGTGGGACTCATTGCCGCGGCCGGCAAGGACCCGATCGAGATTCGCACGGAAGGCGTGAAATGGGAGGACATGCATCGGGGCGGCTGGGATCCCGTGGCCCGGCTGCTGGAGCAGGACCAGGACGGCGTGTCGGCGGAACTGATTTACCCCACCGTGGGCATGATGTTCTGCAACCACCCGGACTTCGAACTGAAGCGTGCCTGCTTCCGGGCGTACAACGCATGGCTCGCGGAGTACTGCGCGAGCGCGCCGAACCGTCTGCTCGGCATCGGACAGATCGCGATGCACGATCCGCTCGAGGCGATCGCCGACCTCGAGGACATGCGCCGCCTCGGCATGCGCGGCGTGATGCTGCCGGGTGAACCCGCGCAGGAGGACTATGACAGCCCGATCTACGACGACTTCTTCCGTGCGGCCGTCGAGATGCGGTTGCCGGTTTCGTTCCACATCCTCACCTCGCGTGGCAAGCAGTATCGCGGTTCGGCGCTGAACGGCTTCATGAACACCATGCGCGCCTGCCAGGACGTGATGGGCATGCTGGTATTCGGCGGTGTGTTCGACCGTCATCCGGATCTCAGGGTGGTCAGCGTCGAGGCGGACGCGGGCTGGGTACCACACTATATGTACCGCATGGATCATGGCTACCTGCGCCATCGTCACCACATCACGCCGGGCAAGGAGTTGCAGCGCAAGCCATCGGAATACGTCTCGGAGAACATCTACGTCACCTTCCAGGACGACTGGACGGCCTTCTCGCACGCCAACGACATGAACTGGCGACGGTTGATGTGGGCCAACGACTTCCCGCACAGCGA
>JAKJFB010000696.1 GCA_022705125.1 Pseudomonadota bacterium | reverse complement strand
GGCCGCGCCCAGCGCGAGCCCAAGAGCAGCCATGCGCAGCCCCTGCTTCACCACCATGGCGACAAGCTCGGTCGAGACCGCTCCGAGCGCCATGCGGATGCCGAATTCGCGCGTGCGCTGCGAGACCGAATAGGCCAGCACGCCGTAGATCCCGATGGCCGCCAGCAGCAGGGCGAGTCCGGCGAAAATCAGGCACAGCGTCATGGCCGCGCGCTGGGTTCTCAGGGACGTCGAGAGCCGCTCCGGCATCGTCTTCGCGTCCACGAGCGGCATCTCCGGATCGAGCTGCCGCAGTTCCCGGCGCATGGCGGCCGCGCGGCACAAACTGCTTGTAAGAGAAGTAAATCTGCCCGACCGGATTGTTTTCCGCCAGGCTCCCGGTCTTCACGCTGCCCGCCACCCCCACGATGGTGCACTCGGGCGGCGCCTCCTCGCCGTGGATCTGAATTCCGCGAAGGATTCTGTGTCCCACCGCGCCGCCGTTGGGGAAGTATTTGCGCGCGAGAAACTGGTCGATGACTACGACTTTCGGCGCGTCGGGGCCGTCGGAATCGGCGATGCCGCGCCCCTGGAGAATGGGGATGCGCATGGCTTCGAAGTAGCCTGCGCCCACGTGGTTCCACGCCGGCACCGGGGGCGTCTCGCCCGGCGCGAGGACGCGCCCGGCGACGGTGATGACGCTGGAATTGCTGGCGCCGCTGAACGGCAGATAGGTGGTGAGGGCGGCGTGTTGCACACCGGGCATCGCCGAGATGCGCCGGGTCAATTCCGCAAGGAGATTGCGGGCCGGCGCGTCGTCGCCGTAGCGCTGGCGCGGCAAGGAAACCGAGGCGGTCATCACGCGGTCCGGCTGGAAGCCCGGATCGACGCGCAGCAGCCGCACGAAGCTCATGGTCAGCAGGCCGGCGCCGGCGATCAGGACGAAAGCGAGTGCGAATTCGCCGACTACCAGCGCCGACCGCACCCACACGGCGCCCCGGCCGGACGTCCCGCCCCGTTCGCTGCCGCGGAAGACGGCACTCAGGTCGCTGCGCAGGACGTGGACTAGCGGCACACTGCCGAACACCAGCCCGGTGAGGAGCGCGATGGCGGCGGTGAACGCCAGCGCTACGCCGTCGATGCCGATTGTGGAGCCTCGCGGCAGGTCTTGCGCGCCCAGGTACGAGAGCAGTCGCACGCCGCCGTACCCGACCCAGATCCCCAGCGCTCCGCCCATCAACGCGAGCAGTACGCTTTCGGCGAGCAACTGCCGGGCGATCCGCCAGCGCCCGGCGCCGAGGCTGTAGCGGATAGCCAGTTCCTTCAGCCGCACGTTCGAGCGCACCAGCATGAGGTTCGCAAGATTCACGCAGCCGATGAGCAGCACTACCGCGACGGCGATTTGCAGCAGGTACAGGGTGGCGCGGATGTCGCGCACGATTTCGTCCTTGAGGGTCACGATTTTCGTGTAGAACCGCGCATCGAGGATGAGCTGGCGGGCCTGCGGCATGAGGTCGAGGTTGCGGCGGTTCAGGTCGTCCAGGCGCTCCCGCGCCTGCGCGAGGGTGACGCCGGGCTGCAGCCGCGCGATCATTCCCCAGTTGTTGCTGTGCCGCGCCTGGTTGGTGGTCTGCTCGGGCCGGAAGGCGAACGCGGTGTAGATGCGCACCTGGTTGTCGTCGTCCGCGATGCGGA
>JAKJFB010000695.1 GCA_022705125.1 Pseudomonadota bacterium | reverse complement strand
CCGTGCGCTTGCCGCCCGCCGGGCGCGCGAACTGCCCCTCGCGCAGGTAATAGCCGTGGATGCCGATGCACTCGTCGGCCACGAAGGCCATGCTGATCATGTGGAACGCGTGACTCTCGTCGGCCGTCGCGTAGCTGTAACCCCCGCGCACGGCCCCCGTGCCGTGTATGTCGGCGCCGAACTGCGAGCGCACGCTCCACGAGCGGTCACGCATGCCGTAGCTGTCGACGGGGATGACTTCACTGCCGATGCGGAGGGTGCCGCGGTAGCGGCCCGCGTGCTCGTAATGCCCGCCCTGCAGGTAATTGGGCGCGCAGATCGCGGTGAACTCGAGGTCGATCGCCACTTCGTCGGCATCGGGATCGCGGTACCTCAGTTCGTAGCGGCGCAGAGGCTCGGTGCAACGAATGCTGACGCCGTTGGCGAGCTCGATGTCGTCCAGGTCCCCGGCCGGCATCGGCAGGTGCCAGAAATTCTTTCCGAACACGATCGTGTGCGGTTCGTGCCCGCAGTCATCCCAGAGGTAGACGCCCGCCGAGCACACGCCCAGATTGGGCTGGAAGAAGGGGTAGATCTGTCCCGACAGCCGGCGCTGCGGCACCGCGAAGGTGAACCAGCAGGTTTCTGTCCAGTACGGGCTGTCGCTCGCGGGCGGGTGGAAGCGGTCGTCGGGATGCGCGCGGTAAGTCACTCTGGGCCCCCGTCAATCAGATCCCTCCGTCCGCTATCCGGACGAGGGCGTCGGCAAGGGATTCGCGGAATTCCCGCACCATCTGGCGGCAGCCGCGCACGAATTTCTCCGGCATCACCAGGTCGATGCCGTAAGGATGCCCGTCCACGTGCGCCTCGATCCAGCGCAGTTCCTCGCGCAATTGTTCCGGCGTGTAGTGCAGCGCACCGAATACCCCGAGACCGCCCGCCTTGCTCACGGCCACCACCACGTCGCGACAGTGACTGAAAGCGAACAGCGGGAATTCGATGCCGAACATCGCGGCAGGTTTCTGCGTCATGTGAAGCATCGATGCGCGCGCATTCAGGGCTTGATCTCGATCGGCGTGCCGACCGGCACCGTGTGCCAGAGCTCGTCGATGTGCTCGTTGTTGAGCGCGATGCAGCCCTCGGTCCAGTCCTTGGGATTGCGGCGCAGGACACGGCGCATGGCAGGCTCGTAATGCTCGCCGTGGATCATCACCATGCCGCCCGGATCCACACCCTTCTCCTGGGCCCGCTCGCGATCGCTCGGGCTCGGGTAGGAAATGTGCATGGCCTTGTAAAAGCGGCTCTTCGGGTTGCGCCAGTCCAGCGTGTACACGCCCTCGGGCGTGCGCAGATCGCCGGCCTGCATTTTCGGACCGCGCGGCATGGCGCCGAGCAGGATCGGGTATTCGCGGAATTTCTCGCCGTTGCGCACCAGGTAGAGCTTGCGCTTGCTCTTCTCGACCACCACGCGATCGACGCGGGGCCCGGCGCCGGCCAGGGGACCCGGGGCAGCACCCGGGAGCGGCTTCAACAGGCCGAGCCGGCGCAGCACGTCGTCGGCCAACGCGAGACACGAGGTCAAGCCCGGCGACTCGATGCCGAACAGGTTGACCAGCCCGGGCAGGCCATGCTCGGCCGGACCGCTGAGCACGAAGTCCTCGGCCGGCGCGCCGGCCGGGTGCGGCTTGGGGCGGATG
>JAKJFB010000694.1 GCA_022705125.1 Pseudomonadota bacterium | reverse complement strand
CCGCCGCGATCCGCAGGTCGGTGGCGAACGGAAGCTGTCCGGAGGAGAACGCCTGGCTCATGCGCGAGTCAGTCGCGGGTGCCGTACACGACCACGGTCTTGCCGCGCGCATGCAGCTTGCCGTCGGCCTGCAGTTTCTTCAGCACGCGGCCGGCCATCTCGCGCGAGCAGCCAACCAGGCGCGCCAGTTCCTGCCGCGACACCCGCAGCTGGGTGCCTTGCGGGTGGCTCATGGCCTCCGGTTCCCTGGCCAGGTCGAACAGCGTGCGGTAGATGCGGTCGCTGACATCGAGGAAGGCCAGGCGACCGGCCTTGCGGCTGGTATGCATCAGCCGTTGCGAAATCTGCGCGCCGATCGAGTACAGCAGGCGCGCGGCGTCATTGGCCTGGGTGGTCAGCAGCAGCTGCAGGCGGTCGTAGGCGATCTCGGCCAGCTCGCAGGCGGTGCGGGTGCGCAGGGCGACGCCGCGTTGACCGGTTTCGACGAACAGGCCCATCTCGCCGACGAATTCACCGGCACCGATGTAGCCCAGCACCAGTTCACGGCCGTCTTCCTCGCCGGCAATGATGCTGACCGAGCCGGAGATGATGTAGTACAGGGTGCCGGCGGCGTCACCGGGACGGAACACGTCGGTGCGCGCCGGATACTTGCGGCGGTGGCAGTGCGCGATGAAACGGTCGATGGTCGCGGCATCCGCGCCCAACGGGTTGATGATGCGCGGGTTGACCGGCGTGGCGAAAGTTGAGCTCATGACATATCGATACGGACTTCGGCCGCACTTTAGGCCGATCCGGGGTGGCGGGCAAACCCCGGTCACGCGCCGGACGGCGCTTTGCCGCATAATCGCGGCCCTGTTCGTGCCCTTCCGGAACTCACTGCCGTGGTCAAACCGCTGCCGCGCCTGAAGCTGCAAGGCTTCAACAACCTCACCAAGTCGCTCAGCTTCAACATCTACGACGTGTGCTATGCCGCGTCGGAGGACGAGCGCCGGCGCTACATCGAGTACATCGACGAGGAATACAACGCCGACCGCCTGACCCAGATCCTCACCGACGTGGCGGAGATCATCGGCGCCAACATCCTCAACATCGCCCGCCAGGACTACGACCCGCAGGGTGCCTCGGTCACCATCCTGATCTCCGAGCAGCCGGTGGTCGACAAGGCCGATGCCAAGGGCGTGATTTCCGACGCGGTGGTCGCCCACCTCGACAAGTCGCACATCACCGTGCACACCTATCCGGAAACCCATCCGGACAACGGCATCGCCACCTTCCGCGCCGACATCGACGTCTCCACCTGCGGGGTGATCTCGCCGCTGAAGGCGCTGAACTACCTGATCGAGTCGCTGGAGTCCGACATCGTGGTGATGGACTACCGCGTGCGCGGCTTCACCCGCGACGTGAAGGGTCGCAAGCACTACATCGACCACAAGATCAACTCGATCCAGGACTACCTGGCCAAGAACGTGCGCTCGCGCTACGAGATGATCGACGTCAACGTGTACCAGGAAAACATCTTCCACACCAAGATGCACATGAAGGAATTCGACCTCGACACCTACCTGTTCGAGGAGAAGGCCAAGAACCTGTCGTTCAAGGAGCGCATGAAGATCGAGGCGCGCCTCAAGCGCGAGATCGAGGAGCTCTACCACGGTCGCAACCTGGTCGATTGACTCAGGATCTTCC
>JAKJFB010000693.1 GCA_022705125.1 Pseudomonadota bacterium | reverse complement strand
ACTGAAGAAGCTCGAGATGGCGCGGGCGCTGGCGACGCGCCCCAAGGTCCTGCTCGCCGACGAGAGCCTGGGCGGCCTCGACGAAGCCGAGATGGAGCAGGCTGCGCAGATGCTCAAGCGCATCCGCGACGAGAAGGGCGTGACCATCATCTGGGTCGAGCACATCATGGGAGTGCTGATGAAGGTCATCGACCGTTGCCTGGTGCTCGATCATGGTGAACTGATCGCGCAGGGCAAGCCGCACGAAGTCACCCACGACCCGCGCGTCGTCGAGGTCTACCTCGGTACCGACGCGCACGCCGTGCAGCAGCAGACCAAGGCGCTGGCCGAAGGGTCGGGAGGGCCGCGCGCATGAGCACGATGCTGAAGCTGCAGGACGTCGCCGCGGGCTACGGCACCTTCCAGGCCCTGTTCGGGGTCTCGCTCGAAGTGAACTCCGGCGAGGCCGTCGCCGTGATCGGGCCGAACGGCGCAGGCAAGACCACGCTGCTGCGCGCGATCTCGAAGCTGATCCCGGTCACGGGCGGCACGCTCGAGATGGAAGGCCGCCGCTACAACGACCTGCCGTCGCACGAGATCATCGGCCTGGGCATCGCCCAGGTGCCGGAGGGGCGGCGGCTGTTTCCGCGCCTGACGGTCGAAGACAACCTGCGCATGGGCGCCTTCCTGCCCGAGGCCCGCGCGCATTTCGCCGAGCGGCTCGACTACGTCTACTCGCTGTTCCCGCGCATGAAGGAGCGCCGGCTGCAGATGGCCGGCACGATGTCCGGCGGCGAGCAGCAGATGTGCGCGATCGGGCGTGCGCTGATGTCCGGCCCGAAGCTGCTGCTGCTCGACGAACCCTCGGCCGGTCTCGCACCGGTGATCGTGCAGTCGATCTTCGACCTGATCCGGCGCATCCGCTCCGAGGGGTACACGGTGCTGATCGTGGAGCAGAACATCCAGCAGGTGCTGAAGGTGGTGGACCGCGCCTATCTGCTCGAGACCGGGCACATCCGGCAGAGCGGATCGGCGGCCGAGCTGCTCGACAGCGAGGAAATCCGCCGCGCGTATCTCGGACTCGACTGACAGGAACCCCCCGTGGATCAGATCTTCGACATCTTCCTGCTCGAGGCCGTGCTCAACGGCGTGCTGCTCGGCGGACTGCTGGCTCTGCTGGCGCTCGGGCTGAACCTCGTGTTCGGCGTCATCGACGTGGTCTGGATCTGCTACGCGGAACTGATCATGGTCGGCATGTACGCGATCTGGTGGATGCACTCCGTGATGGGCGTGCACCTCGCGCTTGCGTTCGTCTTCGGGATCCTGCTGGTGGGGGTTCTGGGCGCCTGCCTGCACCAGTTCATCATCCGCCCGGTGCTGTCGGCCGAGCCGATCAACCAGCTGCTGGTCACCGGCGGGGTGCTGTTCTTCCTGCAGGCGATCGCCACGGTGGCCTTCGGGGTCGAGTTCCGCAACATCGGCGTGCGGCTGCCCGGCGTCAACATCGGCGACATGAACTTCTCGCTGGCGCGGATGATCGCCTTCGGGGTGGCGCTGGCGGCGATCGCCGCCACCTACCTGTTCCTGACGCGCACCTACATGGGCACGGCGATCCGGGCGATCAGCCAGGACCGCACGATCATGCCGCTGATGGGTGTCAACCCGTCGCGCATCTACCTGCTCACGTCGTTCATGGGCGGCGCGCTCGCC
>JAKJFB010000692.1 GCA_022705125.1 Pseudomonadota bacterium | reverse complement strand
GCCCCGGTGTAGTCCGCTTCGTCGAGGGAATTCGGGTTCTTGCCGAGATGGAACAGCGCCAGCGGGTAGACCTCGGAGGGCGAATCGAGGAACGACACGCCGCAGGAGGCCAGCTTGGCCATGTACTCCGGATTGAACAGCAGGTCCCAGCTGTCCAGCGCGACGTCTTCGCCCAGCGCCGCCTTGACCTTGTCGACATTGATGCCGATGCCCACGGTTCCCCACAGGTAGGGCACCGCGTACTGGTTGCCCGGATCCACCTCGGCCACGTACTTCAGCATCATCGGATCGAGGTTCTTGAAATTCGGCAGCTTGCTGCGGTCGAGTTTCTGGTGCGTTCCCGCCGGGATCTGCTTGCCGAGAAAATTCGTGGACGGCACGACGATGTCATACCCGGTGCTGCCGGCGGAGAGCTTGCCCTGCAGGACTTCGTTACTGTCGTAGACGTCGTAGGTGACCTTGATGCCGGTCTCCTTCTCGAAATTCCTGATGGTGTCCTCGGCGATGTAGTCGCTCCAGTTGTAGATGTGGAGTTCCTTGCGGTCCGCGGCGGCGACGGGGCCGCAGACCAGCAATGCCGCGGCGGCAGCCGCAAGTCCGTTCCAGAACTTCATCGAATGTCCTCCCGCGTTGGTGATCGGTTTCCTGCACATCGCGAAATTCCCCTGTCGTCGGGTTGCACCGGATTCTGCGCTGCCGGCCAGGAGTCATCAAAGGCGCCGCATCGGAGTGCGCGATCGGTCGCGTCACCAATATATCAACTGAAGCGAAAATATACAGCGCGAATGTGCGCGTGATGACACCGCTCATTGAACGCGCCTGCGCCATCACCTCGTCGCTGAAGACGGGGCACGGGTGCGCGGCCATCATGTCGGAGAAGGCGCGGACATCGGGCCGCACAGGTGCATCGGTCACGGAGGCAGGCTCCTTGTGGCGATCCCGGGCGAGAAGCGGATGATCCCGAGGACGCCCGCGCTGAAGAACAGCAGCGCCGCGATCGCCGCAGGCGCCGCTCCCTGGCCGATCCCGAGCGCGAGCATCGTCGCCGAAGCGGTCGCGCCGAGCGTCTGGCCGCTCATCCGGGCGGTGGTCATCAGGCTGCCCGCCGAGGCCACGCCTGCCGGCGGCGCGGCGTTGACCACCATGCGGAAGGCTGGCGATACGTAGAAGGCGTAGCCCGCCGCGCAGACCGCGATCCGCCAGCTGATGTCGAACCCGTTCGCGTCCTCGGGAAGCAGGGCGAGCAGCAGCGCCCCGACGCTTGCCACGATCATGCCGAACGCGCCGAGCACCGGGGCGGGGATACGGTCGGACAGGATCCCGGCGCTCGGCGCAAAGAACATCATCGTCAGCGACCAGGCCGCGAGTATCGCGCCGGTCGCCGCGGTGCTGAACCCGAACTGCTCGTGCAGACGGAACGGCAGGGTGACGAGAAGGCTCGTGCTGGCGATGAACGTGAGCATCGCCCCGCCCACCGTCAGCGCGATCATGGGCCGCCCGAGCAGGTCGAGCGGCAGGATCGGCATGCTCGCGCGCAGCTCGCGCTGCACGAAGCGCACGGTCACCGGCACGCCGAGCCCGATCAGCAGCGCCGTGAGCAGGGGCTCGGCACCGTGCACCGCGCTCTCGATCCCCGCGAACACGAGGCCGAAGCTCGCCATGCAATAGAGCGCGCCGCGAACGTCGAAGGGCGT
>JAKJFB010000691.1 GCA_022705125.1 Pseudomonadota bacterium | reverse complement strand
CATCCTTCTGCCGGAGCGATCGAACCACGCGCTCGCCGACATCGCGCGCAACCGCCCGATGCGCGAGCTCGCCGCGGCCGGCGTGCGCCTGTGGCTCGCGCCCGCGATGCTGCACGCGAAGGCGGTGGTCGTCGACGAGCACATGGCGATGGTCGGCTCGGTCAACCTCGACAGCCGCAGCCTGTTCCTGAACTTCGAGCTGATGACCGCGTTCTACCACCCCGGCGACATCGCCCGCTTCACCGGATGGATCGACGCGCAGGTCGCGGCCGCGCGGCGCTATCGCGCCGACCCTCCGAGCCTCGCTCGCCACGTCGGCGAGGGCCTGGTGCTGTGGCTGGCGTTCCAGCTCTGAGTAGCCGTGTTCCCTGTCAAGCGTTGGCGAGAGGATCTTGAGCGTTCAGGTGGTCACGGGCGATGGCGTTGAGGTGGGTGATCAGCTTGCGCATGCAGGCGATCAAGGCCACCTTCTTGAGCTTGCCTGCAGCCACCAACCGCTTGTAGAACGCGCGGATTTCGGCGTTGTGCAGCGTCGCGGTGAGCGTGGCCATGTAGAGTGCCCGGCGCACCTCGAAGCGGCCGCCGGCGATCCGTCGTCGTCCGCGGCTGGCACCGGAGTCCTTTGCGTAGGGGGCTACGCCTACGAGGGCACAGATCTGGCGGCGATTGAGCCGCCCCAACTCGGGCAGCTCCGCGATCAAGGTAGCTGCCGCGACGCGACCGATGCCGGCCACGCCTTGCAGCAGCTTGGCCATCTGCGCGTGGTGCTGCTCGATGTGTCTGGCCATCTCGGCCTCGACGTCGTCGAGTTGGCGTGCGATCGCCTCGAGCAGGGCCTCGATGCTGGGGCGCGTGACCGCACGCGCCAGGCGCATGCGCTGGCGCTCGGAGAGCTGCATGGTCACGAGCTGGCGGCGGCGCGTCACCAGTGCCGCCAAGTCCTGCTGCTCGGGCTCGGCGAGTGGGCGGATGAAGCGCTCGCAGTCAGGCCGGCGTGCCAGCACGCTGGCGAACTCGGCCAAGGTCGCGGCGTCGATGCGGTCGGTCTTGGCCAGCCGCTGCATCGCACGGGCGAAGTCGCGCGCCATGCGCGGATTCACCACCGCGACGCGCAGGCCCGCGGCCTGCAGCGCGCACGCAAGCGCCGCCTCGTAGCCGCCCGTGGCTTCCATCAGCACGAGTTCGGGCCTCAGGCGCACCAAGCCCTCGGCCAGCGCACTGTGTCCGTCGGCGTCGTTATTCACCTGCGCCAGCGCTGCCGGAAGCACAGCGCCGATCGCCGCCACATCGACGTGCGTGCTCGCAACGTCGATCCCCACCATCACGGATGATCCAGACATGGTCTTCGTATCCCCTGCTTGTACATGCGAGCTGGCACGAAGCCGCTCGATTAACCGTTCGGGCTTACAGAAGACCAGCACGGGGTCCGTGCGCAATCAACTCAGAGACGGGCTTGCGAGCACGCTCGTCGGCCCAAGCGCTGTCCAGGCTGCACGGTCCGGTCCGGTCACCTCAACGGTGTTCGGACTCTACCGCGCCGGTCTGGGCTGAACATACAAGCGCGGGCGCGCGGGGCGGGCGGGGGCGTCAGCCGCCGCCCGGGCGCACCGGGACGCCGGTGCTCTGGATCCACCCCATCCAGTTCGCGAACAGGATCAGCAGGAACAGCGCCACCGACAGCCCCACGCGCACGCCGAGCGCGCGCGCGACGT
>JAKJFB010000690.1 GCA_022705125.1 Pseudomonadota bacterium | reverse complement strand
CCTACCGACTGCTGGACATCTCGGCGCTGCAGCCCCTCGCCTTCCTGGGCATCGTGTGGGCGTCGATGTTCGACATGCTGGTGTTCGGGCGTACCGCAGATGTGTGGACCTACGTGGGCGCCGCAGTGGTGGTCGCGGCGACCACGTTGATCGCGTTGTACGAATCGGGTCAGAAGAAGGCGCCAGCCCCGAAGGCCTGACGCCCGCGCGTCAGCCCTGTGCGTCGTCGGCGAGATCCGCGATCAACTGCCCGAGCTTGTCGTCGGCAGCTGCCTGCACGCGCGGCAAGTGATACAACGGGAACAGATCTTCCGTCGGCTTGAATCCGCCCAGCACTTCGCGCGCGACCATCACCTTGTGCACCTCGGTCGGCCCGTCGGCCAGCGCCAGGTAGTACGAGGCCAGCACCTGGCGCGCAAACGGCATCTCGGTGGAGATCCCGATCGAGCCATGCAGGTGCAGCGCGCGCGACGCGATGTCGTGCAGCACCTTGGGCATCGCCGCCTTCACGGCCGAGATGTCCTTGCGCACCAGCTTGTAGTCGTTGTGCTTGTCGATCAGCCACGCGGTGCGCAGCACCAGCAGCCGGAACTGCTCGAGCTCGATCCAGGAGTCGGCGATCTTCTCCTGCACCATCTGCTTCTTCGCCAGCAGCTCGCCCTGCGTGACCCGCGACACCGCGCGCTCGCACATCATGTCGAGCGCGCGGCGCGCCTGCCCGATCGTACGCATCGCATGGTGGATGCGACCACCGCCCAGACGCACCTGCGCCACGACGAAGGCCTGCCCGGGCTTGCCGAGCATGTTGCTTGCCGGCACGCGCACGTCGTCGAAATGCATGTACGCGTGCGTCGGCGTGTGCGACGGATCCCAGCCGGTGTTGCGCACGATCTCCATGCCCTTGGCCCCGGCCGGCACGATCAGCATCGACATGCGGCTGTGCGGCGGTGCATCGGGATCGGTGACCACCATCACGATGAAGAACGACGCATAGCGCGCGTTCGACGCGAACCACTTGCGTCCGGAGATCACCCAGTCGTCACCGTCGCGCACGGCGCGGGTGGTGAAGATCTTGGGATCGGCGCCGCCCTGCGGCTCGGTCATTGCGAAGCAGGACACGATCTCGTTGTCGAGCAGCGGCTCGAGGTACTTCTTCTTCTGTTCGGGCGTGCCGTAGTGCGCGAGGATCTCGGCATTGCCCGAATCCGGCGCCTGGCAGCCGAAGACCACCGGGCCGAACTCGGACCGGCCGAGGATCTCGTTGAGCAGCGCGAGCTTGACCTGGCCGTAGCCGGGGCCACCGAGCTCGGGGCCCAGATGGCAGGCCCACAGCTTGCGCGCGCGCACCTCCTTCTGCAGCGGACGCACCAGCCGCACGAACGCGGGGTTGGTCACGTCGTAGGGGCTGCCCAGCACGTGGTCGAGCGGCTCGACCTCCTCGCGCACGAAGCGGTCCACCCAGTCCAGCTCGCGTTGGTAGTCTGCGTCGGTTTCGAAGCTCCAGCTCATCGCGTCGTTCTCCAGTGATCGGTAGGTCGCGGCCTGGTCGCGAAGCGGCAGGCAGTGATCCCCGAGGCGTCTCGGTACGTTCCGCCGGATCGTAACAGTCGATCTCGCGACGGAGCGCCGGCCGACGGCGACGGCGCAACTGCTTCGCACCGCCCGGCGGCCGGGCCTCGGCCCGCACGCGTCACCGGAATGTTGGAGCGCCCGG
>JAKJFB010000068.1 GCA_022705125.1 Pseudomonadota bacterium | reverse complement strand
GCGACGCTGGCACCCTCGCGGTTTTGCCCGGATAATCCGCCGCTTCCCGCGGCCACAGTCCCGACCCACGCGCCGATGATCGCCGAGCCCAGCCCCGACTCCCGCATGCCACCGGCACCCGAGGCCGCGTCCGGCCTGCACACGCCGATGATGCAGCAGTACCTGCGCATCAAGTCACAGCACCCCAACGAGCTGCTGTTCTACCGCATGGGCGACTTCTACGAGCTGTTCCACGACGACGCGAAACGCGCCGCGGCGCTGCTCGACATCACCTTGACCAGCCGCGGCGCCTCGGCCGGGCAGCCGATCCCGATGGCCGGGGTGCCCTACCACTCGGTCGAGGGCTACCTCGCGCGGCTGGTGCGCGCCGGCGTCTCGGTGATCTGCGAGCAGATCGGCGATCCGGCGACCAGCAAGGGCCCGGTCGAGCGCGAGGTCACGCGCATCGTGACGCCCGGCACGCTGACCGACGAATCGTTGCTCGACGCCGCGCGCGACAACCTGCTGGTCGCTGTCGCGGAATCGGGTTCCCGTTTCGGCATCAGTTCGCTGGATCTCTCCAGCGGGCGCTTCCAGGTGCTCGAGGTCGACGGCGAGGAGGCGCTCGCGGCGGAGCTGCGCCGCCTGCAACCGGCGGAACTGCTGGCCGCCGAAGGCACGGCGCGCCGCCCCGCGCTGGCGAGCATCAACGGCTTGCGCACACGCGCGCCGTGGGAGTTCGAAGTACGCAGCGCCACGGAACTGCTGAACGCGCAGTTCGGCACGCACGACCTGGTCGGTTTCGGCTGCGCGCAGATGGAGCTCGGCATCGCGGCCGCCGGCTGCCTGCTGCGCTACGCGCGCGAGACGCAGCGCGGCGAGCTGCCGCACGTGAGCGCGCTGGTGCCCGATTCGCGCGAGGACGCGGTGGCGCTCGACGCCGCCTCGCTGCGCAACCTCGAGATCGACACCAATTTCACCGGCGGCGACGAATACACGCTGGCCTGGGTGCTCGACACCACGAAGACCGCCATGGGCAGCCGCTGGCTGCGGCGCTGGCTGCGCCGCCCCCTGCGCCGGCTGGCCGAGCTCGAGGCGCGCCAGGGCGCGATCGCCGAACTCGTCGATGACGCGCGGTACCTGGCGCCACGCGAGGCGCTGGCGGCGGTCGGCGACATCGAGCGCATCCTGGCGCGCGTGGCGTTGCGCTCGGCGCGCCCGCGCGATCTCAGCCGCCTCGGCGCCGCGCTCGAGAGCCTGCCCGTGCTGCACGCGGCCTGCGCCGCGCTGGAAGCACCACTGAGCCGGCAACTGCTCGCGGCGGTGAGCGAGTTCCCGCAGCTGGCGACCATGCTGAAGTGCGCGCTGGTCGAGAACCCACCGGTGGTGGTGCGCGAGGGCGGCGTGATCGCCCCCGGCTACGACGCCGAGCTCGACGAACTGCGCCTGCTCAGCACCGGGGCTCACGACTTCCTGGTGGCACTGGAGGCGCGCGAGCGCGAACGCACCGGGCTGCCGAACCTGCATGTCGGCTACAACCGGGTGCACGGCTACTACATCGAGATCAGCCGCGCCCAGTCGGTCAACGCGCCGGCGGACTACATCCGCCGCCAGACGCTGAAGAACGCCGAGCGCTACATCACGCCGGAACTGAAGGCCTTCGAGGACAAGGCGCTGAGCGCGAAGGCGCGCGCGCTGGCACGCGAGCGCTGGCTTTACGAGCAACTGCTGGACGCGCTGAACGCGGAACTCGGCCCGCTACAGCGCAGCGCCGCCGCCCTCGCCGAGCTGGACGTGCTCGCGACGCTGGCCGAACGCGCGGCCGAACTGGACTACTGCCGGCCGCGGCTGGTCGCCGAACCGCGACTCAGCATCACGGCCGGGCGCCACCCGGTGGTGGAACGCGTCTCCAGCGATCCCTTCATCGCCAACGACCTCGAGCTCGACGACCGGCGGCGCATGCTGATCATCACCGGGCCGAACATGGGCGGCAAATCGACCTACATGCGCCAGGTCGCGCTGATCTGCCTGCTCGCCCATGTCGGCAGCTTCGTGCCGGCGGATGCCGTCGAGCTCGGCCCGCTCGACGCCATCTTCACGCGCATCGGCTCCTCGGACGACCTCGCGGGCGGGCGCTCCACCTTCATGGTCGAGATGGCCGAGACCGCGACCATCCTGCACAACGCCACCGAGCGCAGCCTGGTGCTGATGGACGAGATCGGGCGCGGCACCGGCACCTTCGACGGGCTGTCGCTGGCGTGGGCGGCCGCCGCGCGGCTCGCGAGCCGGCAGCGCGCCTACACGCTGTTCGCCACGCACTACTTCGAGCTCACCGCGCTGCCCGAGGTGGTGGAGGGGGTCGCCAACGTGCACCTCGACGCCACCGAGTACGCCGACCGCATCGTGTTCCTGCACTCGGTACGCCCCGGTCCCGCCAGTCGCAGCTACGGCCTGCAGGTGGCCGCGCTGGCCGGCGTGCCCCAGGCCGTGATCGCCGAGGCGCGGCGCAAGCTCCAGGAGCTGGAGTCGCCCCACGCGCTCGCTGCCGTGGCGACGACCTCCGGCGCACCCGCCCAGGGCCAGCTGCTGTTCGACGCCGACCCGCTCCGTGATGCGCTGCTCGAGCGCCTGCGCGCGCTCGATCCCGATGCGCTCAGCCCGCGCGAGGCGCACGCGCTGCTCTACGAACTGCACGGTACGGCACGCGAAATTTACTGAAAATTCATCGAAATGCGCGTCTGACAGCACCGGGGCCGCATGCTAGACTGCGCGCGCTTTTGGAGCCCGTTTCACCCGTCAGCAAGAGGCCGCGCGACATGACTTTCGTCGTTGGAGAGAACTGCATCAACTGCAAGCACACCGACTGCGTGGAAGTGTGCCCGGTGGACTGTTTCTACGAAGGCCCCAACTTCCTCGTGATCCATCCCGACGAGTGCATCGACTGCGCGCTGTGCGAGCCCGAGTGCCCGGTGGACGCGATCTTCTCCGAGGATGAGTTGCCCGCCGACCAGCAGGTGTTCCTGGAACTGAATGCCGAACTGGCGCAGGTGTGGCCGAACATCACCGAGATGAAGGAAAAGCTCGCTGACGCCGAGAAGTGGAACGGCGTGCCCGACAAGCTGCAGCACCTGCAGCGCTGAGCGTCCCGCCTTCGCCCCTTCCTGTCGCGGGGAGGGGCATGCCGAATCTCCCCCGCAATTGACGCATCACGCCGTAGCAGCGCTTCTCCGCGCTCACGCGCAGCGCAGGACACCCGGTCGCGGGCATGGCCCGCTCCTGCGTTCATACGTAATCACAGGCCAAGAACGATGCGTACCACGCACGCAGCCAGCGACATGACGGCTGTCATGCGAGGACCGTCTGTCGCCTGGATGGCGACAGTCGAGCCTATAGGGACGTATTCACGGCGTGTCCGAGCGGGAGAGCCGTCATGTCACTGGCGGGCAGTACACTACTCGCACAGAAAGCGCGCGCTCTTGTCGCCGGGAGCGATTTAATCAATACGCGTAGCCGCCGCAGCTGATGCGGCGCACATCGAAACTCAGCTGAAAACGGCCTCGCCCGTGAGCCCCTGGCGCTCGAGTATTTCGCGCAGGCGGCGCAGCGCCTCGACCTGGATCTGGCGCACGCGCTCGCGCGTGAGCCCGATCTCGCGGCCCACTTCCTCCAGCGTCGCGCCCTCGTAGCCGGCGAGCCCGAAGCGACGCGCGATCACCTCGCGCTGCTTGTCGCTCAGCTCCTCCAGCCATGCCGCGATGCTCTCGCGCATGTCCTCGTCCTGCAGCAGTTCCGCCGGGTCCGACACCTGCGTGTCGGCGATGGTATCGAGCAGCGAGCGGTCCGAATCCGGGCCGAGCGGCACATCGACCGAGGTCACGCGCTCGTTCAGGCCGAGCATGCGCTTGACGTCCTCGACCGGCTTGTCGACGAGCTCGGCGATCTCCTCGGCCGTGGGCTCGTGATCGAGTTTCTGGGTGAGCTCGCGCGCCGCGCGCAGGTAGACGTTCAGTTCCTTCACCACGTGGATCGGCAGGCGGATGGTGCGCGTCTGGTTCATGATCGCGCGCTCGATGGTCTGGCGGATCCACCACGTCGCGTAGGTCGAGAAGCGGAAACCGCGCTCGGGGTCGAACTTCTCCACCGCGCGGATCAGGCCGAGGTTGCCCTCCTCGATCAGGTCGAGCAGCGACAGGCCGCGGTTGAGGTAGCGGCGCGAGATCTTCACGACGAGACGCAGGTTGCTCTCGATCATGCGCTTGCGCCCGGCCTCGTCGCCTTTCAGCGCGAGGCGCGCGTAATGGCGTTCCTCCTCGGCCGTCAGCAGCGGCGAGAAGCCGATCTCGCTGAGGTACATCTGGGTCGCATCGAGCGTGCGCTGCACGCCCGATGCCTCGCGCCGGGCCGCGATGAACTCGTCCTCGCGCTCGTCCGCATCGACGGCATCGAGGCCCTCGGCCTCCTCCGCCAGGTCGGCGCCGAACTCTGCCTCGGCCGCGATGAGGGCTTCGTCTTCAAACTGTACGCTTGCCTCTAGTCCCATTGCCTTGTCCCCTTGCTGTGATTTTCTGTGTCGCCGGCTCATCTTCTGGGCAGTACCTGCAACGGATCGACCGGATTGCCCTGCTTTCGCACCTCGAAGTGCAGCTTCGTCCGGTCAGTGCCGCTGTCGCCCATCTCCGCGATCTGCTGCCCGCCCTTGACCACATCGCCTTCCTTGACCAGCAACTTGCTGTTGTGGGCATATGCGCTCAGAAACAGCGCATCGTGCTTCACGATCAGCAGGTTGCCGTACCCGCGCACTCCATTGCCCGCGTAGACCACCGTGCCACCCTTGGCCGCAAGCACCGGATCCCCGGTATTGCCTGCAAGATCTATACCCTTGTGCGGCTGTGCCGTGTTCGCATAGCCGAGCACCAGTTTGCCCGCGCCCGGCCATTGCCAGCCGCCGGGACTCGGCGGCGGGAGCGGACGCGGCGCAACGGGCGCCGCTGCGGCGACCCGGGGCGGTGCGGATTGCGACGGCTGCGCCGGCGCGAGCACCGGCGGCTGCGCCCGCGGCGTCGCCGCGGCGCCGCCCGGCACGAGCGGCGCGCCCGCATCCGGCGCCGACTGCGCGCGCACCGGCGCGGGGGCGGGCACGTCCGGATCCATGCCCAGCGTGACCGGCACGCTCGAGGCGCTCAGCTTCAGCTGCTGGTCTGGATAGATGGTGTACGGTGACGCGATGCGGTTCAGCGAGGCCAGCGTCTGCCAGTCCGTACCCGCCGCAAAGGCAATCGAATGCAGGGTATCGCCCGGCTTCACCGTGTAGGTGTTCACGCCCGGATGGGCTGCGGCGGCGTGCGCAACCGGCGCCCGGGCGCCCGGTTCGGGCAGGTCCGAGTAATAGGGACGGCTCGCGCAACCGGCCAGCCCCGCCAGGAGGCAGGTCACGATCACAACGGTTATAGAGGGAGACCGGATCATTCATCTCTGCAGCTAGTGTGTCCCGGGCGCAATCATACAAATCGCCCCTCGTTTAGTCTGTTGCGCGCTTTAAGTGCGCGTTCTGTTTAACAAACCTGTTTATCGATATGATTTTATTGAGGTTTAGATGGGGCAAATTTGCGCCCGAAACATTTCGTTGTCAATAATATTCGCCGCGAACACCGGTAATTTTTCACAAGCGACTGGAAAAGCTGGCAGAGCGCCCCCACGCCGACGCGCGCTAAAACCTTGTGAAACAACGGGAAAATCGCGATTCACCCGGGAATCCGGCGGATCCGGGATTGCAGCCTCGAGCGCTGGTCGGGCTGCCCGCGGCCGGCGCCCTCAGCGCACCATGCCGCTCAACAACGGGACGAAACGCGCCGGTTCGACCTCGCGCACCTCGAAACCCGTCTCGGTGCGGGTCACCACGCTCAGCTGCTGCTTGCGGTCGTCGCCGACCGGAATCACCAGGCGCCCGCCCACGCGCAGTTGTGCGACCAGCTCCTGCGGCACCGCGCGCGGCGCGGCCGTGGTGAGGATGCCGTCGAAGGGCGCTTTGGCGGCCCAGCCCTCGAAGCCGTCGCCGTGGCGCAGCGTGACGTTGTGCAGCTTGAGTTCGCGCAGGCGCAAGCGCGCGCGCTCCTGCAGCGGCCGGATGCGCTCGATCGAGTACACCTCCTCGACCAGCTGCGCCAGCACCGCGGTCTGGTAGCCCGAGCCGGTCCCGACCTCCAGCACCCGCTTCATGCCGCCGCCGGCGAGCAGCAGCCCGGTCATGCGGGCGACGATATACGGCTGCGACAGCGTCTGGTTGAAGCCGATCGGCAGCGAGGCGTCCTCGTAGGCGCGGTGCGCCAGCGCCTCGTCGAGGAACAGGTGGCGCGGCGTGGTGCGCATCACCTCCAGCACGCGGATATCCGTGATGCCCTGCTCGAACAGCCGCTCGACCAGGCGCGCGCGCGTGCGCTGCGAGGTCATCCCGATGCCGTTGACGTTGGGCTTCACGCGCCGCGCTCCCCGGCTGGCAGCGGCTCGAGCAGCACCACCGCGTGCGCGGCGATGCCCTCGCGCCTGCCCGTGAAGCCCAGGCCCTCGGTGGTGGTGGCCTTCACGTTCACCTGGTGCACGCCGGCACCCAGGTCGGCGGCGATATTGGTGCGCATCGCCCCGACGTGGGGCGCGACGCGCGGTCGCTCCGCGACGACGGTGATGTCGGCATTGCCCAGCCGGTAGCCCTCCCGGCGCACCAGCGCCATGCAGGCGCGCAGCAGTTCGCGGCTGTCGGCGCCCTTGAAGCGCGGCTCGGAGTCGGGGAAATGCCTGCCGATGTCGCCCGCGGCGATGGCGCCGAGCAGGGCGTCGCACAGCGCGTGCAGCGCCACGTCGCCGTCCGAATGCGCGACGAGCCCGTGCGTGTGCGCGATGCGCACGCCGCCGAGCACCACCGCCTCGCCCGGCCCGAAGCGGTGCACGTCATAGCCGTGCCCGATCCTCATGCCGGTTTCCCGCGACGGCGCGAAAGATAGTAATCCGCCAGTTCCATATCGTCCGCGATCGTCACCTTGATGTTGTCGGCACTTCCCGTCAGCAGCCGCGGCGCAAGCCCGAGGCGTTCCACCGCCATGGCCTCGTCGGTGATCGTCACGCCACTTGCGCGCGCCTCGCGCAGCGCCCGTTCCAGCACCCCGAAGCGGAACACCTGCGGTGTCTGCGCGCGCCACAGCGCGCTGCGATCCACCGTCTCGCGCACGCGCTGCGCGCCATCGGCGCGCTTGAGCGTATCCACGAGCGGCAGGGCGAGCAGGCCGCCCACCTCGTCGCGGCCGAGCTCATCGATCATCGCGCGGATACGCTCCGGCCTTACGCAGGGACGCGCCATGTCGTGCACCAGCACCCAGTCACCGGGCGCAGGGCGTTGCGAGAAGCCATCCAGCGCATTCAGCACCGAGGCCGCGCGCTCGTCGCCGCCGTGCACGGTGCGCACGCGCGCCCGCAGCGCCTCGGGCAGCGTGGGCCACAAGGCGTCATCGGGCGCAATCGCCACCACGATCTCATGGATGCATCCGGCCGCCAGCAAGGCCCCGAGCGTGTGCTCGGCGAGCCGGGCGCCGGCAATCTCGAGGTATTGCTTGGGGACGGAGGAACCCATGCGCGAACCGCTGCCCGCGGCAGGCACCGCGCCCCACACCAGGGGTCGCGCACCGTCGGCGCCGCGGCGCCCTTCCGGCTGCACGCCCACGAATCAGCGCTTGATCAGCACGTAGAAAGTCTCGCCCTGGCGCACCAGCCCGAGCTCCTCGCGCGCCATCTCCTCGACGCTGTCGAGGCCGTTCTTCAGCTCGGCGACCTCCACCTCGAGGCGACGGTTGCGCTCGCGCAATTCCTCGTTGGCGCTCGCGAAGCTGCGTATCTGCCGCTGCAGCGCCACGACCTCGGCCACGCTGCCCTGGCCGGTCCACAGCATTACCTGCAGCACGAGCAGCAGCGGCCCGAGACCCGCACAGACCCAGTTCCAGGAAATCATGCGTTGATTCTAGCCGAGCATCGTGGCGTAGCCGAAACCGTGGGCCCGGGTGCGCCTCAGCCGCGACTCAGTTCCGCGCGGCCGCGGTACGGCGCCTGGGCGCCGAGCTCCGCCTCGATGCGCAGCAGGCGGTTGTACTTGGCCACGCGCTCGCTGCGGCTGGGCGCGCCGGTCTTGATCTGGCCGGCCGCAGTGCCCACCGCGAGGTCGGCGATGGTGGTGTCCTCGGTCTCGCCGGAGCGGTGCGAGATCACAGCGGTGTAGCCGGCCTTGCGCGCCATCGCGATCGCATCGAGCGTCTCGCTGAGGCTGCCGATCTGGTTGAACTTGATCAGGATCGAGTTGGCGATGCGCCGCTCGATGCCGGTGGCGAGGATCTTCGTGTTGGTCACGAACAGGTCGTCGCCGACCAGCTGCACGCGGCCTCCGGCAAGGCGCGTGAGCTCCGCCCAGCCGTCCCAGTCGCTCTCGTCCATGCCGTCCTCGATCGAGAGGATCGGGTAGCGCTGCGCCAGCGCGTCGAGGTAGGCCGCGAAACCGGCCGCGTCGAACTCCTTGCCCTCGCCCGCGAGCTTGTAGCGCCCGTCGCGGTAGAACTCCGAGGCCGCGCAGTCGAGCGCCAGCGTCACATCCTGGCCCATGCGGTAGCCGGCCTTGCCGGTCGCCGTGATGATTGCCTCGATCGCCGCCTCGTTCGAGGGCAGGTTCGGCGCGAAGCCGCCCTCGTCACCCACCGCGGTGTTGAGTCCCTGACCATGCAGCACTTTCTTGAGCGCATGGAAGATCTCGGCGCCGCAGCGCAGCGCTTCGGCGAAGCTGGTCGCGCCGACCGGCTGCACCATGAACTCCTGGATGTCGACGTTGTTGTCGGCATGCTCGCCGCCGTTGATGATGTTCATCATCGGCAGCGGCATCGAGTACTTGCCCGGTGTGCCGTTGAGCTCGGCGATGTGCGCGTAGAGCGGCAGTTTCGCCGCGCTGGCCGCAGCCTTCGCGACGGCCAGCGACACCGCGAGGATCGCGTTGGCGCCGAGGCGCGACTTGTTCTCGGTGCCGTCGGACTCGATCATCAGCCGGTCGATCGTGCGCTGGTCGGCGGCTTCGCGCCCGCGCAGCAGCCCCGCGATCTCGCCGTTGATCGCGCCCACGGCCTTCAGCACTCCCTTGCCGTTATAGCGCGCGGCATCGCCATCGCGCAGTTCCAGCGCCTCGCGCGAGCCCGTCGAGGCCCCCGAGGGCGCGCAGGCGGTGCCCGTCGCGCCGCAGGAAAGACGCACGCTGGCCTCCACCGTGGGGTTGCCGCGCGAATCCAGAATCTCGATCGCAGTCACTTCGGTGATTGCAGACATGACCAATCCATCTCCTGTAGCGATTATCGATTCGTTGTTGTCGCCCGGGGCGCGTGCCTCAGCGGATCTCGAGCGCCGGCAGGCTCTTCACCAGTTCGTCCATGGCCTTCATCTGCGCCAGGAACTCGCCGAGGCGATCCAGCGGCAGCGCGCAGGGGCCATCGCACTTCGCCCGGTCGGGATCGGGATGGGCCTCGAGGAAAAGCCCCGCGATGCCCTGCGACATGCCGGCCTTGCCGAGCTCGACCACCTGCTGGCGGCGACCGCCCGCGGAGTCGGCGCGCCCGCCCGGCATCTGCAGCGCATGCGTGACATCGAAGATCACCGGGTAACCGAAGCGCTTCATGACGCCGAAGCCGAGCATGTCGACCACGAGGTTGTTGTAGCCGAAGCAACTGCCACGCTCGCACAGCATCAGGCGCGAATTGCCCGCCTCCTCGCACTTGCGCAGGATATGGCCCATCTCGTGCGGCGCCAGGAACTGCGCCTTCTTGATGTTGATCGCCGCGCCCGTCTTCGCCATCGCGACCACGAGATCGGTCTGGCGCGACAGGAACGCCGGCAGCTGGATCACGTCGCAGACTTCCGCCACCGGCGCGGCCTGGTGCGGCTCGTGGACGTCGGTGATCACCGGCACGCCGAAGGTGCTCTTGATCTCCTGGAAGATCTTCAGCCCCTCGTCCATGCCGGGGCCGCGGAACGAGGCGATCGAGGAGCGGTTGGCCTTGTCGAAGGAAGCCTTGAACACGTAGGGGATCGCGAGCTTCGCGCAGGTCTCGACGTAGGCCTCGGCGACCTGCATCGCGAGGTCGCGCGACTCGAGCACGTTCATGCCGCCAAAGAGCACGAACGGCCGGTCGTTGGCGACCTCGATCGCGCCGACGCCGATGACCCTGGCCGCGGCCTCAGTTGCCACGGTCGTGCTCCGCGGCATAGCGCACGGCGGCCTCGACGAAACCGCTGAACAGCGGATGGCCGTCGCGCGGCGTCGAGGTGAACTCGGGGTGGAACTGGCAGGCCACGAACCACGGGTGACCGGGCATCTCGATCACCTCGACCAGCGAATGATCGGCCGACCAGCCCGCCACGCGCAGCCCCGCCTCCTGCAGGCGCGGCAGGAAATTGCCGTTGACTTCGTAGCGGTGACGGTGGCGCTCCATGATCTCGGCGCTGCGGTACATCGCGCGCACGTTCGAGCCCTCCTCGAGGTGGCACAGCTGCGAGCCGAGGCGCATCGTGCCGCCGAGGTCCGAGGACTGGCTTCGACGCTCGGTGCTGCCGTCGGACTTCAGCCACTCGGTGATCAGCGCGACCACCGGGTGCTGCGTGGCGGCGTTGAACTCGGTGCTGTTCGCATCCTCCATGCCGGCGACGTTGCGCGCGAACTCGATCACCGCGACCTGCAGCCCGAGGCAGATGCCAAGGTAGGGGATCCGCTTCTCGCGCGCGTAGCGCACCGTCTCGATCTTGCCCTCGACGCCACGCTCGCCGAAACCACCCGGCACCAG
>JAKJFB010000689.1 GCA_022705125.1 Pseudomonadota bacterium | reverse complement strand
GACACCGCCTGCACCGCGGCGTCGATCAGCCACACCTCGGCGAGGTTGTTGAAGGCGCCGAACACGAAGCCGCCGATCGCCAGCAGCATCGGCCCCAGCCACATCGGCAGGCTCACCTCGTGCGGCGGCTGCGGGTAGCGCCCCTCGCGGCCGAGGAAGGCGCGCACGAAGACGAGGCCGGCGGCGGTCAGCAGCAGCGCGTTGGTGAGGATCATCACCGCGGTGGTGACCCAGCCCGCCACGCCGAGCTCGATCAGCCCGGCGTACTTGAACTCCTTGGCGATGAAGCCGAAGAAGGGCGGCAGCCCGGCGTTGGAGAAGGCCGCCAGCGCCACCGCGAAGCCGGTCAGCGGCATGTGGCGGATCAGCCCGCCGAGCAGCGCGATCTGGCGCGTGCCGGTGGCGTGGTCGATGGCGCCCACCGCCATGAACAGCGCCGCCTTGTAGAACGCGTGCGCCACCAGGTAGATCGCGAAGGCCTGCAGGCCGTAGTGGGTGTTGGTGCCGAGCAGCATGACGAGCTGGCCGAGCACGGTCACCGTGGTGTAGGCCAGCACGCGCTTGAGGTCGGTCTGGCGGATCGCCAGCACCGCGCCGACCAGCGCGGTGGCGGCGCCCACGGTGATCAGGATCGTCCCCCAGCTCGTCGAGCCGCCGAGCGCCGGGTTGAGGCGCGCGAGCAGATACACCCCGGCCTTCACCATCGTCGCCGAGTGCAGGTAGGCCGACACCGGCGTGGGCGCCGCCATCGCGTTGGGCAGCCAGAGGTGGAAGGGCAGCTGCGCCGACTTGGTGAAGGCGCCGATCAGCACCAGCGCGAGGATCGCGGGGTAGAGCGCGTGCTCGGCGATCGCCTCGCCCGACAGCCCGGAGAACTGCCAGCTCCCGCCCACGCTGCCGAGCAGGATCAGCCCCGCGAGCAGCGCCAGCCCGCCGCCACCGGTGATCAGCAGCGCCTGCAGCGCCGCGCGGCGCGACTCCGCCTTGTCGTGCTGGAAGGCGATGAGCAGGAAGGAGCAGACGCTGGTCAGCTCCCAGAACACGAACATCGCGATCAGGTCGTCCGCCAGCACCAGCCCGAGCATGGCCGCCATGAAGCCGAGCAGGTAGGCGTGGAAGCGGCCGAGGTGGTGGTGGTCGGAGAGATAGGCGCCGGCGTAGAGCACGATCAGCGTGCCGATGCCGGTGATCAGCAGCGCGAACAGCAGCGACAGCCCGTCGAGCCGGAAGGCGAGCTCCACCCCGAGCGCCGGCACCCACGCCAGGCTGGACGTGACGACCCCGCCGCCGGCGACGGTCGGCATGTGGGCAAGAAAGTGGACAAAGGCCGCCAGCGGCGCCAGCGCGAGCACCCAGCCCGCGCGCTCGCCGAGGCGGCCGACCAGCGGCACCGCGGCCAGCATCGCGAAGGCGATCAGGCCGATGCTGGCAAGCACGTCCTACCCCGGCAGGTGCTGGTCAAGATGAAGTCTCCCAAACGAAGCCAGCGCGCCGATCGGGCACGCCTTGCGTGTTTCTGTCCGGAGACTGACCGTCGGCTTGCGGGCGGGGTTCCGCAAAACGGAGGGAGGGGGAGCGGGGAGGGGGTGAAGAAGCGGGAGAAGCGGAGAAGCGGGAGAAGCGGTGAAGCGGGAGAAGCGGTGAAGCGGGAGAAGCGGTGAAGCGGGGCAGTGGTGAAGCGGGGAAAACGGGAAGCGGCAAAGCGCTCCCCCTCCTTG
>JAKJFB010000688.1 GCA_022705125.1 Pseudomonadota bacterium | reverse complement strand
TCCTCGTAGTCCTTCTTTTTCATTTGCGCCATCGGCAGCTCCTGTCGAGTGGAAACGGCTCCAGTCCCCCGGCGGACGGCCGTCCCGGTGCACCTGTCCGGGTCATGGCCGGCTAGGGAATTGCCCGAGGTATTCGCGCCAGTGCACCCAGCCGCCAGCGGTCATGAAGCCCCAGTCACGGAACTTCGGACCGGTGATGAACAGTGTCGTGGCCTGCTCACCCGCGAGATGGATGCGATGCATCCGCGCGGCGCGGCGCAACACGAAGTCGCCGGCACGGTGCGCCACCATGCCTCCCGGCATCTCTTCGCGCAGCTCGCCGTCGATCAGGTAACTCAGGGAGTGCCAGGGGTGATCGTGGAGCTCGGGGCCGGGATCGCTGGCGTGATAGCGGTGCAGGTAGACGTTCAGGAAGCGGTTCTTCGGCGTGACGTGCCAGCGGTAGAGATACGGCGCGCGGATCGCGACATCGGCCTCGCGCCGGGCCATGAGCCGACGTGCGTAGCGCGCGAGGAGTCGGTTCAAAATTGCGTTCATCTTCACCATCCGATCGAAATCTGCGGGCACGCCATCCCGGATCCCGGCGGGCAATCATGGCGCACATCCGGTGCGCGCATAGTACCGTACTCGCGCGCGCCGCGGCCGATATGGCAGAGCGCTTCAGCCATCGTGTTGTGGCGACGGCAATACGGGAGCGGTTGGCACAGATCGCCCGGTTGCGGTCGCATCCAAGTGAGCCTGCACCCTGCGCATCAGCTGCTGGCGCGCCGGCGTCGGCCTGAGGCCTTGCAGCTGATCGGCGGCCTTGCGGAACCAGGCCTGCGCTTGCTCGCCACGGCCTGCTGACAGCAGCAATTCACCCATCTCCACTTTCCAGTCCGGCGAATTGCCGAGCGTGGGCTCGAGAGCGCGCAGGCGCTCGATGGCGCGATCGGGCTGCCCGAGGCGCAATTCCAGCGCGATGGCCTTGCGCTGGATCTGCGTCGTGACACCGAGCTTCGCGTTGGCCTGATCGAGCACCTCGAGCGCCTCGGCGACACCCGCGTCGCCACGCGACGCGAGCATCTGCGCCACGGAAAGGTAATCCCCGGGATTCGGTCGTGCCTGCAGGGCGAATACCCGCCTGAAGTCCGCTATCGCCCCGTCGTGATCGCCGGCGTCGCGGCGCAGCCTCGCCCGGTATTCCAGGCCGGGGGCGTGGCCCGGGAAGCGCTGCAGCCAGGCATCGAAATAGCGGCGGGCGGCGGGGAAATCACCCATGCGGTAATGCAGCACTCCGAGGTCGAAACTGACGCGCAACGGGTCTCCCAGTTCCTCGGCCCGCCTGAAATCCGCGACCGCCTCCGCGTACCGGCCGTCGTTCGAATAGACGATGCCGCGCTGCACATGCAGCGCCTGGTCGCGCGGTGATTGCTCGATCAGCCGATCGTAGTGGCGCAGCGCCTCGTCGACGCCGGGATGCGCCCGGATATCCTGAGGCGAGAACAGGAACACCAGGGCCAGGGCCAGCGCTGAAAGCGCAGGATTCGTCGGGCACCGGATGGGCCGCGTGCGGCCCATCCGGCGTTCTGCGGGATTACTCAACACGCGATCGTGAACTGATCGAGCACCTTGCCGTCGACGCCGATGAGCTTCGCCGTCAACTGCCTGGCCGACGCATCGACCACCACGGAACCCCTCACCGCAAGGCCGTTGCGACAACCATCGGGCCCGCCGCATTCGGGATCGGCGG
>JAKJFB010000687.1 GCA_022705125.1 Pseudomonadota bacterium | reverse complement strand
ATCTGCACGTGATGCGCCGTATTTGCCGCGGCCACGGCTGCGGCTATGGCCTCGTCCGCGCCGATCTCCCGCGCGACTTGGGTCAGGAAGGCCAGGTCGATCTCGCCCTCGCTGACGTGCGTCTGCATCCGACCCTGCGCCACCTTGGAAAGCTTGCCGATCATGCCCGAGATGATGGCCCGCGCGAACCCCAGCCGCCGCGCCTGCGCCAGCGCATACCCCATGTGGTCGCCCACCTGGACGCAGGCCAGCAGCGGCAGGTCGGGCGCGCGGCGGCGCGCATACTCCTCGCTGCGGACGCCGGTCGTCAGGACGATGGTGCGCAGCCCGTTCTCCGCCGCCACCTTCAGCTCCGCGTGGATGCCCGCGCGGTATGCGGCCAGCGAATAGGGCCGCACGATGCCGTCGGTGCCCAGGATGGAGATGCCCCCCACGATGCCGAGCTTGGGGTTCAGCGTCTGCTCGGCCAGCTCCGCGCCGCGCGGCACGCTGACCATCACGCGCAGCCCGCGCTCGGCCAGCGCCGGCCCGGCCGCGGCCTCCACCGCGCGGCGGATGATCCGCCGCGGCCCCGGGTTGATGGCCGCCTCGCCGACCGGCATGGGCAGCCCCGGCAGCGTCACCACCCCCACGCCCGGCCCGCCCGCGATCCGGATGCCGGGCTCGTCCTGCCAGCTCACGGTGGCCGCGATCTCCGCGCCGTGGGTGACGTCGGGGTCGTCCCCCGCGTCCTTGATCGTGGCGCAGGTGACCTGGCCAACCGCGGGCGTGTCGAACTCGCAGCGGACGATCGTGAAGGTCACGCCCGCCTCGGCCGGCAGGTCGATGGTGATCTGTCGGACGGGCTCCCTCGTGAGCAGCGCGACCGTGGCGGCCGCGGCGGCCGCGGCCGCGTTCGCGCCGGTCGTGTAGCCGTGGCGCAGATCGGTCCGTCGCCAGGTCCGGCCGGTGTTCGGCATCCGCCTGGGGCGATTTCCCGCGGCTTCCGCGTCGCTCATGCTTCCGCCTCCGCCAGCCGGAGCAGGGCGTTGACGATCGCGGCCGCCACGGGCGAGCCGCCCTTGCGGCCGAGCGCGGTGATGAAGGGGATGTCCCATGCCGGGTCTTCGCTCCCGATCCCGGCCAGTTCATCCTTCGACTCGACCGCGTTGACGAAGCCTACCGGCACGCCCACGATCAGCGCGGGCCGAACGCCCTCCTCGCGCACCAGGCGCAGCGCCTCCAGCAGCGCGGTAGGCGCGTTGCCGATCGCGACGATGCCGCCGTGGATCTGCGCCGCGTTGCGCCGTATCGCCACGGTCGAGCGCGTGGCCCCTTCCGCCCGCGCCTGCGCGATCACCTCGTCCGCGCGGATGTCGCACACGGTGCGCCCGCCCCAACGGCCCAGCATCTCGGCGGAAATGCCCGCCTGCACCATCGTCACATCGGTGACGACGGCCGCGCCGCGGCGCAGGGCCGCCACCCCCGACGAAATCGCGGCGGGGTGGATGCGCATGATGCGGCCGAACTCGAAATCGCCGGTGGTATGGATTACCCGCGTGACGACAGCCAGCTCGGCCTCGGTGAAGCCATGTTTGCCCAGCTCGCCCTGAATGATGCGAAAGCTCTCACGTTCGATCTCATGCGGCAGCATAAAGATTCCTCGATTCGCAGAGATATATGCGCGCCGGCGCGCGGCCGCGCGCCTTCATGCGGCAGTTCATTCTTCCTGTTCAGCAGCGACCTTTCCGCGCCGGGCGCT
>JAKJFB010000686.1 GCA_022705125.1 Pseudomonadota bacterium | reverse complement strand
GGAGGCAACCTCGTCGAGAGTGAAGGCATTGCGGATCCAGTCGAAGCGCGGCGCGGCGGCATCGCCCGTCACCGCCACCACGTCGAAACGGCAGGCGCGGCGCGCCAGCGCCGGATGGGCCGCGAGAAAGCTGCCGGCGGCGCGCGCGAGGCGGATGCGCTTGCGTGCATCGACCGAGGCCACGCCACCACCGAAGGTCGCGCCACGGCGATAGCGCACTTCCACGAACACCAGGACCTCGTCCTCGTCCATCACGAGGTCGAGTTCGCCGCAGGCATAGCGCACGTTCGCGGCGCGCAGGCGCAACCCGGCGCGTTCCAGCTCGCGCTGCGCGGCACGCTCCCACTGCGCGCCGGCCGCGCCCGGAGCAGTGTTCCTAGCGGAACTCGATGCCATCGCCGATCAGGCCGCCATCGGCAGCCGGCTGCACGTGGCCATTGCTGTAACGCGCCCAGCCGGGAGCGCGCTGCACTTGTCCGAAGCCATCGAGCCATAGCAGGCCGGTGGCGCCGTCGAGGCGCTGGTTCGGGTCCGCGCCGAGGGCGTCGAGCCGGCCGAGCAGGCGGAAGGCATCCATGCCGAACGCGAACAGGCGCGCGCCCGCGCCGCGCGCGCTGTCGAGCGCTTCGGCCAAGGGCGCCCTTGCCGGCAGGCCGGGCAGGTCGGACATCAGCCACGGAATTTCGGTGAATTGCACGCCGTCGAGGTCGCGATCCTGACGCACATTGGCGCCGCCCGCTGCGATCTGCGAGGTCGCCACGATCGGCAGGTCGTAGACACCGGCCACGCGCAGTTGCGGTGCGAACAGGCGAGCCTGGGCGGCACGTGCGCTGAGGAAGATCGCATCCGCCGCCACGCGCACGCTGGGTGCTGCGCTCTCGTCCACGATGCCTTCGACCGGTGCGGCGGCCTGGGTGCCGGCCGTTGCCAGCGCGCTGCGGATCAGGGGCCCGTAGTCCGGGGCGGATTCCGGCAGCGCGACGGACGCCACCACCGATCCGCCACGCTGTTGCAGGCGCTCGCTGAAGGCCGCGAGGCTGCGTTGCGCCGACTCGTCTTCACCGGCGACCGCGATTACCCGCAGCCAGCCTTGTCGCCACATGCGCTCGGCCGCGGCGATGCCTTCGTCCTCGGGCGCGAGCGCGAAGCTGGCGCTGCCCGGCGGCGGCGGAGCGCCGGCGGCGCGGTTGAGCGCGAGCAGGGGCGCGCCCAGTTGCGCCTGTTCGAACAGGGCCGTGACGCCTTCGCGACTGATCGGGCCGACCACGAACTCGGCGCCCTCGGCCACGGCCTTCTCGTAGGCCGCGATCGCGCCGGCGGCATCGCCGTGGCTGTCGTAGAGTTTCACCACGGGGCGTTGGCGCGACTCGGCGTAGTAGGCGGCGAAGAAGCCATCGCGCACCGCGCGCCCGGCCAGCGCCAGCGGCCCCTCCAGCGGCAGCAGCAACGCGACCTGACGATACGGGCGATAGCCGTCGCTGTCGGCCGGCGGCCGTGGCGTGTTCCCCGCGCCGATGCTGGCGCCACGCTCGTAGGGTCGCGGCAGTTTCAGCCCGCGTGCCGACAGGGTGCGACCCGCGTACACGTACAGCGGATGGCCCACCGGCAGTTCCGCGCTGCGCTGGTACAGGGCGTCATCGCCCACTTCCACCAGCAGGTGCTGGATGCGGCGTTGGTTCTCGCCACGCTCGCCGGCATCGAGCAGGGGATCGAGCAAGGCGCGCTCGGACGCCGCGGCGAAGCGATC
>JAKJFB010000685.1 GCA_022705125.1 Pseudomonadota bacterium | reverse complement strand
GGGCGCGACGCGGCGCGACAGCGCCGTGCGCAGCCCCGCCAGCAGCACGTTGCGCAACTCGCGCGGGTCGATGATCTCGTCGTAGGCCAGCGTGTCGCCGGCGCTCCAGGCACCGCCGGACTGCGCTTCCTGCATGCGCCTGCGATCATCGGCGCCCAGTCCCGCGGCCTCGGCACCGCCGGCCGCCGGCATGCCGCCCAGGGATATGCCGGGGAAGGCGACGGCAAGCGTCTGACCGTCGAAGGGATTCATCGCCATGATCGAGCTGCCGAAGCCGTAGGCCTTGCGCAGCGTCACGTGCAGCTTCGGCACGCGCAGCTGTGACTGCGCCATGAACATGCGCGCGGCGGCGCGCAGCGTGCCGGCGCGCTCGGCCTTGCTGCCCGAGAGGATGCCGGGGTTGTCGGCCAGGAAGATCACCGGCACGTGGAATGCATCGGCGACCTGCAGAAAGCGCGCGGCCTTGTCGGCGGCGTCGCGGTCCACGGAACCGGCGAGGAACATCGGCTGGTTGGCGAGCACCGCAACGGTTTCGCCGCCGAGCCGTCCGAGCACGGTCAGCAGGGAGCGCCCGAACTGCGGCTGCAGCTCCAGGATCTCGCCGTCATCGAGCAGCTCGCGCACCACGGCGCGCATGTCGTAGGGCTTCTGCGCGTCGCGCGGCACCAGCTGCAGGATAGTGTCGAGCCGGCGCGCTCCGCTATCGCCGGTGGTGCGGGCAGGCGGCCAGGCCCCGGCACTCGGGGGCAGCAGCGCGAGATAGGAGCGGATCAGCGCGAAGGCGGCGGCCTCGTCGGGCACGACGTTGTGCGCGACACCGCTCTGGGCCGCGTGGATGCGCGCGCCGCCGAGATCCTCCTTGCTCACCACCTCGCCGGTGGCGGCGGCGACCAGCGTCGGGCCGGCGGCGAAGATCGTGGCCTTTTCCAGCATGATCACGAGATCGCTGAGCAGGGCCGTGATGGCGCCGTGTCCGGCCGAGGAGCCGGTGACGACCGCGATCGTGGGCACTTGGCCCGAGAGCCGCGCGAGCTCCTGCATGTCGTTGGGCGCGTACGGATGGCGCGACAGCGCATTGCTCGCGCGCTCGCCGGCACCGTCGAGCAGCATGATCAGCGGCACGCGCTCCTGCCGCGCGATGCGCGCGTAGCGCAAGCGCTTGGCGTGGGTGGCGAAGCCGATCGAGCCGCCCTGCACCGAGAAGTCCTCGGCGCCGACCACCACGGGGCGCCCGTCGATGCGCGCCAGGCCGCCCACGAGTGCATCGGCAGGGGCCGCGGGCGCCTCGCCGTGGGGCTGACCGCCGGCCAGCGTGCCGAGCTCCACGAAACTGCCCGGGTCGCACAGCGCCGCGATCTGCTCGCGGGCGTTCAGGCGTCCGGCCGCGCGCAGTTTCGCCAGTCGCGCCTCGCCGCCCATCGCGCGGCCCGCCTCGACGCGGGCGCGGAATTCCTCCAGCAGCGGCGCCCAGTCCGGCGGGATGTCGTCGCTGCTCATTCAGTGCAGGTCGTGCGTGGTGATGAAGGCGTGGCGCACGTCCTTCTTCAGGACCTTCTCGGTCGCGTTGCGCGGCAGGGGCTGCTCGGTGAAGCCGACGTAGCGGGGCACCTTGAATGCGGCCAGTCGCGCGCCAAGGAACTCGCGCACGGCGTTCTCGTCCATGCTGCCGGGTTGCTTCAGGCGCACGACCATCGCGAGCTCCTCGCCCCACTGGTCGTCGGGCACGCCGAAGGCGACCGTTTCGAGCACGTG
>JAKJFB010000684.1 GCA_022705125.1 Pseudomonadota bacterium | reverse complement strand
AGAGCCCGTTCCAGAAGGTCGAGGTGTACGAGACCGAGGGCTGGGGCCGGATGCTCGCGATCGACGGCATCATCATGCTGACCGAGCGCGAGAACTTCCTGTACCACGAGATGCTCGCGCACCCGGCGCTGTACGCGCACCCGGCACCGGAGCGCGTGCTGATCATCGGCGGCGGCGACTGCGGCACGCTGCGCGAGGTGCTGAAGCACCCCGGCATCGAGCGCGTCGTGCAGTGCGACATCGACGAGGCCGTCACGCGCGCCGCCGTGCAGTTCTTCCCGCGGCTGACCGAGGCCAACGACGATCCGCGCGCCGAGCTGGTGTTCGAGGACGGCGTGAAGTACGTCGCCGATTCGGCCGACGGCGCCTGGGACCTGATCCTCGTCGATTCGACCGATCCGTTCGGCCCCTCGACCGGCCTGTTCTCGGAACCCTTCCTGCGTGAGGTCGTGCGCGCGCTCGCCGCCGACGGCCTGTACGTGCAGCAGTCGGAATCGCCGATCTTCCAGCTCGACGAATGCATCCTGCCGATGCACCGCAACCTGCGCGCCGCCGGCTTCGCCGAGGCCACCGAGCTGCACTTCCCGCAGCCGGTCTACCAGTCCGGCTGGTGGTCGGCCGCCTTCGCCGCCCGCCAGCCCGGCGCCCTCGCCCGCCGCGACGACGCCCGCGCCGCGGTCGCCTGCGACTACTACAACGCCGACATGCACCGCGCGGCGCTGGCGCAGCCGGAGTTCGTGCGCCGGGCGCTGGCGACGGTCTGGGGCTGAAGCGGCGCCGGCCCCCGCATGGACCTCCTGCGCATGGACCCGGACACGCTGCTGCACCGCGTGCGCGAGCGTCTGCCGGCGCTGCTGGCGTTCTATGCCTTCGGCAGCCGCATCGACGGCACGGCCGGCCCGGACAGCGATCTGGATCTGGCCGTGCTGGTCGCCGGTTACGCCGATCCGCTCGAACTGTGGACCTTGTCCGGCGAGCTGGCCGACCTGGCCGGCTGCCCGGTCGATCTGCTCGACCTGCGCGCCGCCTCGACGGTGATGCAGTACCGCATCCTCACCACCGGCCGCTGCTGCTGGGCGCGCGACGCCTCGGTGGCGATCTACGAGGCCGGCATCCTCAGTGACAAGACCGAACTCGACACGGCCCGCGCCGGGCTGCTGGCCGATATCGTCGAACGGGGCAGCATCCATGGCCGATGACGTGGTTCTGAACAAGGCCGCCAGCATCGAGCGCTGCGTGGCGCGCGCCCGCGAGGAATACGCCGCCAACCCGGCCGACTTCGCCCATGACTACACGCGCCAGGACGCTGCGATCCTGAACATCCAGCGAGCCTGCGAGGCGGCGCTGGACATGGGCCAGCATGTGATCCGCCGCGAACGACTCGGCATTCCGCAAAGCGCCCGCGACGTGTTCACGCTGCTGGCCCGTGCCGGCTGGATCGATGCGGGGCTGGCGGAATCGCTCAGGCGCATGGTCGGCTTTCGCAACATCGCCGTGCATGAATACCAGACGCTGCAGATGCCGGTGACGATTGCCATCATCACGCAGCATCTCGATGACTTTCTCGATTACAGCCGCCGGATGCTGCAACGCGATGCGAATGGATAAAAGGTGCACGGACTGACCGATACCACCTGATTGCCCTCTCGCGCCCGCCCGCTGCATTGCACAGTCCGCCCCCGTCGACTAGCTTGCTGCGGCATGAACCGGGCGATCCGTGATTGCCCGGTTTGTCAGGGCAGACCGTCATCC
>JAKJFB010000683.1 GCA_022705125.1 Pseudomonadota bacterium | reverse complement strand
CCACCTCGCGGGGATCGCATTCGCTGATTTCGTCTAGCCTGACTTTGACACCACCAAGTAACACGTCCCGCCGCAAGGCGCGCAGCACAAGGCGTCCGGCGAGGCACCGGAAACAGCCGTGTATCTATGCGGGAGTCGGGCTCAGTCGAGCCGGAGGATGGCCGGCGGCGGCTTGATCTTCAATGCTTTCAGTCGATTGGCCGCTTCCGCCGTGGGTTCGGTGACCTGCCAGACGGTGCCGTTGGGGCTGGACAATTGCGCGAGCTGAATGCGCTTGAGGTCGTCGCGCACGTTGCGCCAAGTATCCTGGCAGGCGTGCTCGATCACGCGTTCCAGTAGCAGCGACAGCACGGTGATCGCGATGTGGGCGTGGATGCGGTGGGGCGCCCAGTGGAACACCGGACGCATGCGCAGGCCGCCCTTCATCGTGCGCCAAGCTTCTTCGACGCGCTGCTGCTGCTTGTAGCCGAGCGCCATGTCCTCGGCGGTGAGGGTGTCATCGTTGCTGTGGACGACGAACTTGCCGTCGAAGCGTTCGAGTTCGGCGATGGCCTGCCGGTCGATGGCCAGGCCCCGCTTGGTCTGCTTCAGCAAGCGCCCGTAGCGGGCACTGCTGCGCAGCGCGCACACGCGCTTGCTGTGTCCGCCCTCGTCCTGATCGGCCAGGCATGCAAGCTCGGCTTCGAGTTCGCGGATGCGCTCGTCGCGATGGGCACGCTGACGGCGGGCCTCCTGCGGGTTGAAGCACACCGCGTAGCGGCGGCGGCGCTCGCCGTCGCCGACGACGACCTCCTTGACCTCGAGGTTGTCGGCGATCTTGCGGTACCGACCCGGGCGCGAGAGCACCGCTTCGGTCACCTCGTCGCCACGGCGCATCGGCATCGCCATCAGATACTTGCCGCCGCCCTTGGCGAGCGCCTGGAAGTTGGCCTGCGAGACCATGCCGGCGTCCCCGACGAACAGACAGCGGGTGAGTTGCCAGCCCTTGAGGTCTTCCTTGACCTGGGCCACCGTGGTGACATCGACGGTGTTGCCCGGAAACACCCAGTGGCGCACCGGGAAGCCGTCGCGGGTGACTGCCAGGCCGACCACGATCTGCGGTGCATCGCCCCGGCCGTTCTTGCTGTAGCCGCGCTTTCTGGGCGCCACGTAGCGCTTGGCCCCGGCCGCATCGCTGCCACGCATCTGGCCGGCGTCATCGCCTTTGTCCTCGTCGTCGATCTCGAAGTGCAGCGAGGTGGTGTCGTAGAAGACGATCTCCACGTCCAGACTCAGCAGGTCGGCGACCTGGAAGAAGATCGCCTGCTCGATCGCCGCCTTGTTCGCCTCGAGAAAGTCCATCGCGCGGTAGAGCTGATGCAGCGCCAGGCCTTGCGTGCCTTCGATGTGCACATCCTCCTTGAGCCACTGTTCATGACAGTACAGTTTGGAGGCAGGCGCGCAGGCGCGATTGGCCACCAGTGCGAACAGCGCCCGCTCCATCTCGAAGCCAAAGCGCCGGCCGTGCGCCTGCGCACGCACGATGACATCGATCCCGAGCCGCTGCCACACCGCCTGAAGTGCGTGCACATCGCCGTAGGGCCACGCGCACACCAGCCGCCAGCCCGGATCGTCGGCCACGATGGCCTCGGGCGAGCAGCGGCGCAGGATGCTCTTGGCCAGACGGCGCAGCCGCTCGATGACCTCCGGATCGTCGGCACGACCGCAGTTGAACACGATCTGCGCCTGCGAGCGCCCCTTCGTCGCATCCCACACGTTCTCGGCCAGTTG
>JAKJFB010000682.1 GCA_022705125.1 Pseudomonadota bacterium | reverse complement strand
ATCCCTTCGAACCGCTGCGCAAGCGCATGCGTCCGCCCTCGACTTCGCGCCTGCGCAGCCAGGGCATCGATTACCTGCTCTACGGGATCGTCGATTTCGTGATCGATGCGGCGTTCCCGGTGCTCGAGGAGTTCGGCGTCGAGATCGAGCAGCTCGAGGAGGTGTTGCTGGCTGCGCCCGGTCGCGATGCGATCGCGCGGATTCACCACATCAGGCGCGAACTGCTGCTGCTGCGGCGGATGCTGTGGCCGCAGCGCGAGCTCGTGAGCCGGCTGCAGCGCGACGAGATCGAGCTGATCAGCGACAGCACGATGCCGTTCCTGCGCGACTGCTACGACCATTGCGTGCAGATCATCGACCTGCTCGAGAGCTTTCGCGAGATGTCGGCGAGCCTGCTCGAGGTCTATCTCTCGAGCATCAGCAACCGCACCAACGAGGTGATGCGGGTGCTCACGATCATCTCGACGATCTTCATCCCGCTGACCTTCATCGTGGGCGTCTACGGCATGAACTTCGACACCGAGCGCTCGCCCTGGGGCATGCCGGAGCTCGGCTGGTACTACGGCTATCCGCTGGTGTGGGGCGTGATGATCGTGATCGCGGCGACCCTGATGTGGTTCTTCCGGCGCAAGCACTGGCTGTAATGCGGCTCGGGCGCGGGTCCGGCTTCAGCCGGAAAATGTGAGGTGTGTGGCGCAGCCGAACCCGTCATGCGAACCAGTCGGCATGAGTGCCGACCTGCGAAGCTGCTGTCGCCATGAATGGCGACCTACACCACCGCCAGCGAAAGCCCGCCATCGACCGTGATCACCGAGCCGGTCATGTAGGAGGAAGCCCCGGAGGCGAGCAGCAGGATCGCGCCGTCGAGCTCCTGCGGATCGCCCAGGCGCCGTTGCGGGATGCGTTTCTGCAGCAGCCTGCCCGCGTCGGATGCGAGGAAATCCGCCGCCATGTCGGTGCGGTAATAGCCCGGCGCGATCGCGTTGACGCGGATGCCGTGGCGCGCCCATTCCAGCGCCATCGCGCGCGTGAGATGCAGCAGTCCCGCCTTGGCGGCGGAGTAGGGGCCGGTGTGCTTCTGGACGGCAGAGCCCAGCACCGAGGCGATGTTCACGATCGCGCCGCCCGTGCCGGCGGCGATCATCGCCGTGGCGGCGGCGCGGGCCACCAGCCAGGCGCCCTTGAGGTTGGCGTTCATGACCCGGTCCCATTCGTCTTCGCCGATGTCCAGCAGCGACTTGTCGGCGGCCGTCCCCGCGTTGTTCACCAGCACGTCGAGCGGGCCGATCGCGGCAATCGCCCGGAAGGCGTTCGCGACGCTCGCGGCGCTGGCGACGTCGATGGTCACGCAGTGCGCGCTGGCGCCGCGCTCGCGCAGGGTGCGCGCCGTCTGCTCCAGCCTGTCCGCACGCCGCGCGGCCAGGATCACGGTGGCGCCCGCGGCCGCGAGGGTGTGCGCAAAGCGCTGTCCCAGCCCGGTGCCGCCGCCGGTGATCAGCACGCGTCGCCCGCTCATGTCGAATACGGATTGCGGCATCGTCATGGTCGCCTCTCTGGCCCCGGATCGGTTGAATGCTTAAGCTGCCGGGAATTTAACGCAGGGTTCGCGGCAGGAGAAGCACGATGGGAGCGCTGGACGCAAGGATTGCGGTGGTCACCGGCGCGAGCCGTGGCATCGGGGTGGGGATCGCGCGCCGCTTCGCCGCCGAGGGCGCCACGGTGGTGGTCGTGGCCCGGACGCTGGAGGCGCACGACAAGCTGCCGGGTTCCCTGCG
>JAKJFB010000681.1 GCA_022705125.1 Pseudomonadota bacterium | reverse complement strand
CCGCCGCCGCGGCCAGCAGCGCCGCCGCCGGCGGCACCAGCGCCAGCACCGCCCACGACCACACCGGCAGCTCGAGATGCATCGCCTGGAGCGTTTCCACCTTGGCGAGGATGCGCTCGAGCCCGATCAGCACGAGCGCCGCGAAGCCGGTGCCGATCGCGCCGCCGAGCAGGCCGAGCCGGAACGCGTGGCGCTGGAACTGCTCGGCGATGTACTGGTCGCGCGCGCCGATCAGGTGCAGCACGTCGGTGACGGCGCGGTGGATGCGCAGACTCGTGCGCATCGCGAACACGATCGTCATCGCCGCGGCGAAGAAGATCAGCACCACGACGACGAGCGCGAGGCGCCAGCCCCAGCGGATCACGCCGATCATCTCGTCGAGCCATTTCTGGTGCTCTTCCACGGTGGCGCCGGGCGCCGCTTCGTCCACCTTCTTGCGCAGCGCCGCGAGGTCGATGCGCGCGTCCTCGGCCAGGCCCACGTCGACGAGGCGCGGCAGCGGCAGCCCGATCGCGGCGGCGCCGCGCCCGAGCCAGGGCTCGACCAGCGCCGAGGATTCGCCCTCCGAGAGCACGCGCACGCGCGTCACCGCCTTCTCGTCGCGCAGCAGCGCCAGGATGCGCTTGATGCGCGCCTCGGTCTCCGCGGCGCCGGCCGCCGAGGGCACCTGGATCGTGAGCGTGCCCGAAAGGCTGTGGCTCCAGCGCACGATCACGTTGTTGAGCAGCAGCGCGCCGGCCAGCGCGATCGTGGCCAGGAACGCCATCACCGCGATGATCCACGGCAGCGTGCGCGCCGCGGGATCGCGGTCGAGCGGGATATCGGTCGGGCGGCGGAACAGGGCGATGCGCATCGCGTGCGTCACGGCCCGTCCTGCGCGAGGATGCCGTTGGCCAGCAGCAGGCGCGGATAGTCGAACTTGCCGACGAGATTCTCGTTGTGCGTGGCGATCACCACCGTCGTGCCCATGCGGTTCAGCTCTTCGAACAGATACATGAGCCGCATCGCCATCGCATCGTCGACGTTGCCGGTGGGCTCGTCGGCGAGCAGCAGGCTCGGCCGGTTGATGACCGCGCGCGCGATGGCGACGCGCTGCTGCTCGCCGCCCGAGAGCGTGGCCGGATAGGAATCGATGTGGTTGGCGAGGCCCACCCAGCGCAGCAGGTCGGCCACGTGCTTCTTCACCTCGTTGCCGCGCGCGCCGCCGACGCGCAGCGGCAGCGCCACGTTCTCGAGCGCGGTGAGGTGGTCGATGAGCCGGAAATCCTGGAACACGACTCCGATGTTGCGGCGCAGCTCGGGCAGGTCGCGCCGCGGCACGGTGACGAGATCGCGGCCGAACAGCGCGGTGACGCCGCGCGTGGGCTTCAGCGCGAGATACATGAGCTTCAGCAGCGAGGATTTCCCCGCGCCGCTCTCGCCGGTGAGGAAGCAGAAGGCGCCGCGCGCCAGCGTGAAGCTGATGTCGCGCAGAATCTCCGGCCCGCTGCCGTACCGCATGCCGACGTTGTGGAACCGCACCACAGGCGCGTGCGGATCGATGCCCTGCATCGGGATAAGCGCTGTCTCCTGGCTCGGGCGGGCGCGCGATTCGCGTCGCCGCCGGACTTCGCGCACCATGACACAGGCGCCGAATCCGGTCCAGAACGCAGGCGCGGCTTGCGCGCGCGCCGCGGGCGAAGCTTCGCTGCGCCGGGCCGCGCGGTTAACCGATTGAAAAGAGTGAGACGCTTGTGCGCGATTCCGGCGGCGTTTATAAAACCGCGAGGCCAGCG
>JAKJFB010000680.1 GCA_022705125.1 Pseudomonadota bacterium | reverse complement strand
TCCTACAGGCGCCTGCGGGGGCGCGGCGGTTTTCTGTAGGAGCGACGCCAGTCGCGATTCGGCCGCCAGGATCCTCACGCAGCCCGTCGGGGCACGACGCCGGCGACCGAGACGAACATTCCCGCCTGGCTGCCCTGACGAACCATCACCCTGCCTCAGACCTCCAGCGGATCCACGTCCAGCTGCCAGCGCAGCTCGCGCGCGGTGCGCTGGCGGTAGAGCACCGCGACCCACTCCGCGAGGAAGGCCTGCAGCGGACCGCGGTGGTCGGCCTCCACGAGCAGCTGCGCGCGTTCGCGGCGGGCGAGGCGGGTCATGCGCATCGGCACCGGGTCGTACAGACGCAGCCCCACGGGCGCGCGCTCCTCGGCGAGCCGGCGCGCATGGCGCAGGAACTCGACGGCATCCTCCAGCGCCGGCGCATCGGCACGCAGCATGGCCTGGTGGGTGAAAGGCGGGAAGCCCGCGGCACGGCGCTCCTGCAGGGCCATGCGGGCGAAGGCGTCGAAGTCGTGCTTGGCCAGGTGCAGATAGAGCGGGTGCATGGGGTATTCGGTCTGGATCAGCACCTCTCCGGGCAACGCGCCGCGACCCGCACGGCCGCCGACCTGCATCAGCTGCTGGAACAGGCGCTCGGGGGCGCGAAAGTCCGCGGCATGCAGCGAGGCGTCCGCCCCCACCACCCCGACCAGGGTGAGCTTGGGGAAGTCGTGGCCCTTCGCCATCATCTGGGTGCCAACCAGGATGTCGGCCTCGCCGGCGGCGATGGTGTCGAGCAGCGTCTCCCACTGGCTGCGCGTGCGCGCCGCGTCACGATCGACGCGCAGCACGCGCGCCTGCGGAAAGAGTTCGGCGAGGCGCGCCTCGATACGCTGGGTGCCGCGGCCGAAGGGCTGGATGTCCTGGTCACCGCAGCTCGGGCAGGCGTGCGGGATCGGACCGTCGCAGCCGCAATGATGGCAGCGCAGGCGGCGATCGGCGAGGTGCACCACGAGGTTGGCCGAGCAATGCGGGCAGCGGCTGACCCAGCCGCAGGACGGACACGACAGCACCGGCGCGTAGCCGCGGCGGTTGAGAAAGACCAGGCTCTGCTCGCCGCGCTCCAGGCGCTGCGTGATCGCGACATGCAGCGCCGGGCTCAGGCCTTCGTCGAGCTTGGTCCTGCGCGTGTCGATGCAGCGCACCGCCGGCAGCGTGGCGGCGACCGCACGCCGGCTCAGCCTCTGCAGCGCATAACGCTCGCTGCGGGCGTGGAACCAGCTCTCCAGCGAGGGCGTCGCCGAGCCGAGCACCACCGGCACGCCGGCGGCGTGTGCGCGCAACACCGCCACGTCGCGCGCCGAGTAGCGCACGCCTTCCTGCTGCTTGTACGAGGCATCGTGCTCCTCGTCGACCAGGATCAGGCCTAGCCGCGGCAGTGGCGCGAACACCGCAAGGCGGGTGCCGAGCACGATGTCGGCACGACCGCTGAGAGCCTGCACGAAGCCGCGCGAACGCGCACCGTCGGCGAGGGCGGAATGCAGGCTGACCACGTTGGCGGCGGCAAAGCGCTGCGCCACGCGCTGCTCGAGCTGCGGCGTCAACGCGATCTCCGGGACCAGCATCAGCACCTGACGGCCCTGCGCGAGCGCGTGCGCGGCGAGGCGCAGATAGACCTCGGTCTTGCCGCTGCCGGTGACGCCATGCAGCAGGATCACCCGCGACGTCCCCGCTGCCATGGCCGCGGTGATCTGTTCCAGGGCGCGGGACTGCTGCGCCATGAGGGCCTGGGGAAGGGT
>JAKJFB010000067.1 GCA_022705125.1 Pseudomonadota bacterium | reverse complement strand
GCGCAAGGGGCTTCTCGACAACACCACGGTCGTCATGTTCGGCGACCACGGCGACGACTTCTGGACCCACGGCTTCAAGGGCGGCATGATCCACGGGACGGAACCGTATACCCAGATCACGTGGACGCCGTGCGCGATCCGCGATCCCTCGCTCACACCGTCCAGCCGCGCGAACCTCGCCAGCACCATCGACATCGCCCCGACCTGTCTTGCGCTGCTGGGCATCGGGGAGCCTGGCGGGTTCCGCCAATCAGCCCGACAACCGCAAGACCGGCGTGACCAAGGCTTTTGCGGCCACGGACGACACCTACGTCCTGCTCGCAAGCTCGCGCGGCCTCGAGATGTACGCCTGGCGCCTGGATCCGGGGAACCATTGCAACCTGCTGCAGTTCTTCGACCTCGGCCACGACGGGGAACTCGCGCTGCGCGAACGGCCCGACGCCGCCGCTCATTTCAAGGCGGCGATGACGAACAATCCCCGCGCCGTTGCCAGCATCGCGGAGCGCTTTCGCGCGCTGCGCGCAGCCCTTTCAGCCCGCATCGCGGCCAAGCGCGCCCATATCGAGGCGAGCGGCGTCGAAGCGCAATTCGCGCTCGACCCGCAATGCCTCGGAATCGTCGCCGGCGAATCCGACGGCACGGCGCCAATCCGGCCCGCCGCAACGACTGCACCGCAGACCACGTTCAGCTACTCGATCCAGTTGCCCTGACATGACCCGTTGCACGACCGCCGCGAATAGCGCATGCGTTACCTGATCCTCGCGGCCGGCGTGGGCAAGCGCATGGGCAGCGCACTGGCGGGCCTGCCCAAATGCATGATCGACATCGACGGCGAACCGTTGATCGCGCGGCTGCTGCGCCAGATCCGGCAGTTCGATGCCGCGCCCGAGATCCACGTGCTGCTGGGCTATCGCAGCGAGACCATCGCGCCGCTGCTCGAGGGCTGCCGGATCATCATCAACCCGTTTTTCGACATCACCGGGATCAACGCCTCGCTGTGGTTCGCGCGCGAGTCCTTCGACCGGGCGCTGCTGTTCATGCACGGCGACCTCGTGCTGTCCGACGAACTGGCGCAAGCCCTCTTCACCGCGCCCGAAGCCTCGCTGGTCACCTACGACAGCAACGTCATGGACCCGCGCGAGATCAACATCAGGGCCGAAGGCGGCCGGGTGACGCGCTTTGGTGTCAATTTCACCGGCTACAGCGGCGCCTACGCGGGAGCCATAAAGCTCTCGGCGCAAGCGGCCCGGCTGTTCGCCGACACCCTGGACCAGCGGATCCGGCGCGGCTTCAACGAACCGCGCACCTACTATTTCTTCGTGATGCGACGGTTGATCGCGCATCCCGACGTGATGCTCGCGCCCTTCGATTTCGCCCCGTTCCGCTGGCAGGAAATCGATTACGCCAGGGACATCGCCGCCGCCAGGCTGTGCGTCAGCGCCGGGGGCTCCCGCGATGCCTGACGGTTCGTTCGCGGACAGCACGCTCGGCCCGCGCGCCGGCAACACGGACTGCGTGGTGCTCGACGCCGCAACCCCGCCTGTCGATCCGCGCGCATTCGCAGCTGCGATCCGGCTGGTGCTGGCGGGACAGTCGGGCGAACTGGCGCGCGACCGCAACGGCATCTGCTACAGGGTCGACCTTGTCCGGTGCGATGGCAGCTCGCGCTCGGCGATCCTGAAGATTCCCCGCCCCGGGCCGCAGCGCACCAATCCTGAAACCACGTTCGCGTGGGAAGCCCGGATCCTTGCATCGCTGCCCGCCGCCGGCATTCCCGGGGCGCCCGCGCTGCTGGGCCGCGTGGCCCATGGCGACACGCATTTCCTGTTCCTGGAAGACGTTCCGGGCAACCATCCGGATCCCCGCGTCCATCCGCTCGACACCCGCCATGTGGGCGCGCTGCTCGAGCACTTCCACGCGATGGATACCCGCGGCCTGATGCACTACGACCTCAAGCCCGCCAACATCCTGATCGATGGCGCGCAGGCAGGCTTCATCGACTACGAGTTCGCGCGCTTTCGCAGCCACCTCAACGCCTACGCGCCGGACAGCGACGCCTTCTGCGCGGACTTCAACGTATCGATCAACGGCTTCTTCCCCGCGCGCTCGAACGTCGCGAATTTCGAGTTCCGCGCGCTCGATTGCTACCTGCGTGATGCCGCCGCGGAACCCGCGACGGCCGACGCCCTGCTCAACGACTGGTTGCGCGGCAAGTCGGGCTATCACCGGAGGATGGCGGCGTTCCTGGCCCAGCTGCGCGACTCGTCCGCCGAGCTCATGGCGATCACCAGCGGCATCCCGGCCGCAGCGGCTCGCGCACGACTGGGCGCGGCCGCGCAGTTCGAGGTACTGCTGGCGAACCTGTTCGCGCAACCCGGCGCGGCGGTGTCGCGGTTGGAGCGGCAACTGATGGCATACCGTTGCGCGGTCTTCGAGCGGCATGCGCCCGAAGCTGCCCGGTTGCGCGCAACCATTCAGGCCGGGATCGGCGCCGCCAGGGCGCGGGGCGCAACGCTTCCCGACGCTTACTGCCGGGCGATCGCCAGGGTGCTCGAGCTAGTGGGACGCAGCGTCGAGGACGCCCCCGGCTGAGGCGTTGCGCGAGGCAACCCGGGCCATGCGCGCCTGGCGATGGCGCCGCAGCAGGAAACGCAGGATCTGCGCCGCACGCGAACGGATCTCCCGCGGGTGTCGCAGCGGGTGCGGGTGACGAGCCGCCATGAACCGCACGGTCTTCCATACCGGGCACGGCGAACCGCCCAGCGCCAGCCAGCGCACGTAGTCCGCGTTCCATGCCGGATCGGCAAAATCCATCCACGGCTTGTGATGACCAACCGCGTGCACGACGCGCGCCCGGGCTGCGCCGGGGCGATGCCGGAACACGTTGTATTCGGGCAACAGTTCCGCCGGCTCCACGCGCTGGTGCTGCAACCACAGGTTCAGGATGCCCTGATCGCCCATGATCACCCGGTCCGCATGGCGCACGGTGGCGTCGAGCAGCCAGTCCCTGGCGCTCTCCCGGCCCGGCAAAGCGTCGGACAGCGCGAACACACCCGCGTTGAAGAACGGGCGGTCCATGTCGAAGCCTTCGATGTCCCGGCTGAAGTTGAAGCGCAGCGGCTTGTCCTCGCGCGCAAAGGCCGCGCCGGAGGCGCCGCGCTCGAGCAGCTCCGCGGTATCGCCGCGGACCAGGATGTCGGTGTCGAGCCAGATCACGCGCGAATAGCGGTTCAGAAGCTCGAAGCACTCGTACTTGGCGTAGACGATCTCGGAGAACGCCCGCAGCGCATGGGCGGGAATATTCCTGCGAATGCTCTGCGCGCAGCGGTACGGGACGAAATGGCAGTCGCGCAGCCGTGCCAGCAGTGCGCGATCCCCCGCGGGAACTCCATTGTGGAAAATGACGACGTCGTAGCCATCGGCCGGCGGGAAGCGCTCGAGGCCCAGCAGCACGTTCGCCGCGGCAAACGCCATGTCGGCCGTGATGCCGAGCACCACGGCCACCGGCCGCTTCGTCACGTCACCGCCCATGGATTCGAATGCATCATTGCCGCGGGCAGCCAAAGCTGTCCCGCAACCCCGAGGGGCGGCGGGATGTCACGCGCGGCCCGGCTTATGGTGCCGTCGCGGACGCTTTCGCCCTGGCGCGGGCTCCGGGCTTCGGACCACGCCTGGCCGGGGCCTTCTTCGCGGGACCTTGTTTCGCCGTCGCCGCCTTCACCGTTCGCTTGACGGCGCCAACCGCTGCCGCGCGCTTCTTCGCCGCCGCCTTGGGGGCGCGCTTGGCTGCAGCCTTTGCCTGCCGCTTCGCGCTGGCGCCGGCCTTCTCGACACGCTTGACCGCGGCCGCCACACGCTTCCTGACCGAGGTAGCGGTCTTGCCCTTGCTCGCCTCGCGGGCTTGCGCAAGCATCTCGGTGGCGTACTTGGCGACCTGCTCGTTGATCTCGCGGATGAGGTCGTAAATGGCGCCTATCGACTCGTCCTGGATCCGCTTGATCTTCTTCGCCGGGCCGCTCAGCGCGTCGAGTTTCAGCAACAGCTTGAGCGGCTTGTCGGCGATAGCCTTGTGGATCTCTTCGGCGGAGGTCGCTCCTTTGTCGATCGCATCCTGGATCAGGTGGATCAGCGATTTCTTCTTGGCCATGGGACAGTCTCCTCGTTGAAAGTTCTTCACCCTAATCCGCCAACGCTCCGGCGCGCAACCGTGCCAGATCAATAATTCACCACTGCGCGCCGGGCGAATGCACAATGCCAGCATCGGTGTTGCCGCGACGTGAACGGGCCGCGGGAGCGGGGCGCATCATTCGGACTGCGTCATCGGCTCGCCCGGCTGCGACGGCGCAATGACATCAACCGGCGGCGTGGCGACGCCCGGCGCGGACGTGGTGACGCCCGGCGCGGGCCTGGCGACGCGCTTGCGTGCAACCGCGGGACGCTTCGCGACGGACGACGCCGCGGGCGCGGCGACTGCCGCCTTGCGTTTTGCCGGAGCGCTCGCCGTGACGGACGCCTTCGCGACTCGCTGCTTCGCGGGCGCAGCCTTGGCAACACGCTGTTTCGCGGGCGCCGCCTTGGTTGATGCAGCCTTCGCCGGTGCAGCCTTCGCCGGTGCAGCCTTCACCGCGCGCTTTTTCGGCGCGGCCCTGGCGGCACGCTTCGCGGGCGCCGCCTTGGCCGCGCGCTTTTTCCCGGCCGGCTTCGCCTCGGGCACCAGGCCGGCCTTGCGCGCCTGCGCCAGCTTGTCAGCCGCGAACGCGCGCACCTGCTCGTTGATGTCGCGGATGGCCTCGCCGACGGTGCCGATCGATTCGTTCTGCACCTTGCGCAATCGCTTCGTCGGATCGAGCTTCCCGAGCTTCTTCAGCGGCATGTCGGAGACCGACTTCACCACCTCCTCGACGGTGCTCGCGCCCCTGGCGATCGCATCGCGAACCACGTCGATCACCGCCTTCCTCTTGCCTTTCATGATTCACCCTCCGGTTCGATCAGCGCTGTGCGAAACATGCGAAAAGACTATTCCCGATCGTTCGCGATGCGCAACCGGCGCAGATCAACATTTCGGCACGGATGCGTTACCCCGCGTCCGCCTGTTAGCCTTGTCGCGCGCGAACGCCAGACGAGGAACCCGAGCATGAAGACCATCACCGACATCGCCAGCGCCTCGCAGGTACTGGCGTTCTGGTTCGAGGAGCTCACGCCCGCGCAGTGGTGGCGCAAGGATGAAGCGCTCGACGCACGCATCGCGCAGCGCTTCGGCGCCACGCTCGCGGCAGCCAGGGCCGCGGAGCTCGCCGGCTGGCGCGACTCGGCAGGCGGGCGGCTCGCCGAGGTGATCGTGCTCGACCAGTTCTCGCGCAACGTGTTCCGCGACCGCGCCGAGAGTTTCGCCGCCGACGGCATGGCGCTCGCGCTGGCGCAGGAAGCGGTGCGCGGCGGCTTCGACGCGCAGCTGGCGCCAAACGAGCGCGCCTTCGTCTACATGCCGTACATGCACAGCGAGTCGGGGCAGATCCACCAGGACGCGTTGCGGCTGTTCGACCAGCCGGGGCTCGAGAACAGCCTCGATTTCGAGCGCCGCCACCACGCGATCATCGCGCGCTTCGGGCGCTACCCGCATCGCAACGCGATCCTGGGCCGCGAATCGACCGCCGAAGAGCTCGCGTTCCTGCAGCAGCCCGGATCGTCGTTCTGAAATGAACCACCTTCACCTCGGCTGCACCCCGTGGCAGTTCCCGCTCGCAGGCGGCGCCGACGCGCTGGCGCGCCAGGCGGTGCTCGCCGAGGAGCTCGGCTACGAATCGTTCTGGCTGCCCGAACACCACTTCGGCGCCGACGCCATTCCCGAACCGCTCATGCTGCTGGCCGCCGTCGCCGCGTCCACGCGGCGCATTCGCCTTGCCACCACCAGCTACCTGCTGCCGCTGCGCCAACCACTGCAGGCCGCCGCGCAGGTGGCGGTGCTGGACCAGCTCTCGGGCGGGCGCGTGATCCTCGGCGTGGGCCGCGGCTTCGTGCCCGAGCTGTTCGAGGCCTTCCAGGTGAAGCGCAGCGAAAAGCGCGAGCTGTTCGCGGAATGCCTGGCCGGCATGCGCGCGGCGTGGGCGGGCGAGCCCGTCGGCAGCTCGGGCGCGCGCCTCATGCCCGCGCCGGTACAGCAGCCGCACCCGCCGGTGTGGGTCGCGGCGCTGGGCCCCAAGGCGCTGGCGCAGGCCGGCTCGCTGGGGTTGCCGTATCTCGCCTCGCCGATGGAGCCGCTCGCGACGCTCGAGGACAATTACGCGCAACACCGCGCCGCCTGTACCGGCGCCGGCCATCCGCTGCCCGATGCCGTGCCGGTGATGCGCACGATATTCGTCAGCGATGACACCGCGCGCATCGCCAGGGTGCGCGAGCTGCTGGAGCGCCGGATGACGGCGATGCAGCAGCAGTCCAGCGCGCTGGTGCGCTCGCTGCCGCGCGGGCTGGACGACTGGGCCATCGTCGGTTCGCCGCCCCAGGTGCGCGATACCATCGCGCGCTACCGCGAGCGCCTCGGCATGACGCACCTGGTCGCGACACGGCTGCTGCTGGCGGATATCGAGGGCGCGGAGTACGAGGATTCGCTGAGAGCGCTGACGGAGCTCGCGAGCGCGTTCTAGCGGTACATGCGGTCGCGGGCATGGCCCGCTCCTACGCCACGAACCACCGCGCTGCCGTTACGGCACCTCCCCCCGTAGGAGCGGGCCATGCCCGCGACCGATACGCGGCGTCAAGGTACGGCCCCGTTCCACGGCAGCGCCAGGTCGAAGAAATGCCGCCCGCGCCCGAGGTGGCGATCCACCGCGCGCACATCGGTTCGCTCCATGATCGCGCCGTGCGCGAACCACTCGTTTGCAAGGCGCGGGCCGCGACCGTCGAGCTGCCAGATCACGTCGAGCGGCACGCCCACATTCGGCGCCCACACGCCGGTGAGCTGGCATTCCTTCGCGCCGCCGCGCACCGCGTGTATCGCGGCCTGGCGCAACGCATAGGCCGCGGCGCGGTCGATGTGCGAGAGATCCTTGCCCGAGAGCGCACCGCCGCCGATCGGCACCCGCGGGCCGTAGTAGTCCGCCGCGAGCTTGCGCCCGGTCTGGCCGTTGTCGCCGTCGCTGCCGCCGTTCACCAGCGGGCCGTTCGGGTTCACCAGCACGTCCACGTCGCGCCATCCGGCCACCCAGCGCGCATCGCGCGCCTGCAGCGCCGCGTACGCATCGCGCAGCTCCGCGCAGAGCGATGCCGCCACCCCGGTGATGCACGAGGCATCCAGCTGCTGCACCGTGACCAGCACGTGCTCCAGCACCCAGTCGGCGCCGTTCTCGCGCAGGCGCACGATCAGCTTGCCGTCGGGACCCTGGCGCGCGAGGCGCCCGGTCGCGAAGCTCTGCGTCAGTGCCTCGCGGAACACGTGTGCCAGGTAGTGCTCCGGCGGAAGGAACGCCACCTTCTCGTCGTAGCCGGCCCAGCCCACCGAGATGCACTGGTCGTTCACGTGGCGCGTCCACTGCGTGGCGTCGGTGCGCAGGTCGCACACGCTGCTGTGGATCACGTAACGATCGGCCTCGATCGCGTTGCCCGCCACGTAGCCGAGCTCGCGCCCGGTGCGACGCACGATCTCGTCCAGCGGCTCGGCGAGCGGTCGCGCCGTCGCGATGCCGCCGGTCAGGTACACCTGGTCGCTCCAGCAGCTCATCTCGACCTGGCAGTAGCCCGCGGGATCGGCGGCATAGCAGGCCGCGACGATCGCGTCGGCCGCCTGGTCGCAGAACTTGTCTGGGTGCCCGGGCAGCACCATTTCCGAAACCCTGATCATGGTTGTAGTTCCTCCTGCGTGAAAGCTGCAGCAGCGCGCCATGCGCGCGATTGTCGCGCCCAAGGGCCGCTCCTACGGCGCCAATTCACCGTCGTCATCGCGGCAACCTCCCGGGTCCAGGCGTTGACCTTGGAAATCCCCGATCCGGCATTTGTACGGATCGATTGCATGCGCGAAAACGACGGCGTAGGCTTCACGAGCCTCCCCAAGGTGACAGGAGCCTCCCATGAGCGAAGCCAGTGAACGCATCGATGTACGCACGTCCCCTGCGATCAAGGAGTTGATCGTGCGCGCCGCGTCGACCGCGGGCGTGTCCGTCAGCACGTTCCTGCTCGCGGCGGCGCAGGAGCGCGCGCAGCACCTGCTCGCAGAGCAGGAATCGTTCACGTTGACCGCTGCGGACTGGAAGGCTTTCGTGGCGGCGCTCGACTCGCTCGAGAAGCCACGTCCACGGTTGTCGGCTGCCATGGCACGCCATCGCGAGTGGGAGACCGCCGGGTCGTGAAGGCGCGGGCCGGTCTCTCGATCGAGCTCTTGGGTGCAACGCACGACCGGCGCAGTTTCAGCTGCGGCGTGTCGGCACTCGACGATTATTTGCGCCGCTACGCGCGCCAACATGCTGCGGCGAATATCAGCCGCAGCTATGTCGCCGCAGACGGCAAGCGCGTTGCCGGCTTCTACACCCTCGCGATGGCCGCGGTCCGCCGCGACAACCTGCCGGCGCGCGAGGCGGATCGATTCCCGCGTTTTCCCCTGCCTGTCGCGCGGCTTGCCCGCCTTGCGGTCGACGTGCGGTGCCAGCGCCAGGGGATCGGAGAACTGCTGCTCGCCGACGCCTTGCAGCGCTGCCTGCGGCTCTCGGAGCAGATCGGCATGATCGGAGTGATCGTCGACGCCAAGGACGAGATCGCACGCGGCTGGTACGAGCGCTTCGAATTCGAGCGCTTGCCGGATGCGCCGCTCACCCTGTGGCTCCCGACCGGTGCTATCGCGCGCCTCTAGCAGCCACGCTCGCTTCCTCCAGCAGCATTGGCCGATCATGACGGCAACCTCCCCAGCTGCGTGTACCCAATGCCGGCGCGCTGCAGTGCGGCGGGCGAGCCCTCGCGCGTCACGATGGCGTGCAGGCGCACGCCCGCGGCGGCGCACACCTGCGCCTGTGTGAGCGACTCGATATAGCCGTCCGTTACCACCACGGCCGCGCGCGGGCGCGTCTGCGCCAGGTGGCGCAGCACGCAGGCCATGCTGGTGCCGCCGGTGGTGTCGGCATGCAGCCGGCCGTCGCGGATCACGGCGGGCGCGACCACGTCGCTGAAGGCCCAGAACGGGCGGCGGATGTGGGAGCCGAGGCGCGCGAGCAGCGCGATGATCAGCGGCATCTCCTTGCTCATCGAGCCGCTCACGTCGAGGTAGACCTGCGCGCTGGCACCGGCGGTGCGCCGCGGGCTGTTCCAGAGCGCCTCGGGCAGCAGCGGGCTCCACAGCGCGCGCGAGAAACTGCGCCGGTCCGAGGGGCTCAGCACCGGCAGGCGAAATTCCGATGGCGCCTCCTCCAGGCGCGGCGCGCGCCGGTCGGGCACCAGGTGACGGACCAGCACGCGCCACGCCTCGCGGCGCCAGCGCTCCACCGCAGCTTCGGCAGCCGTCACGCGCGCCGAGTACGCCTCCTGCCCGACGCCGCGCCCGTTGGGATCGCGCCAGATGCCGGAGCCGTTCATGCTCTTCAGCGAGCGGTCGAGCGCCGCGCGCACCGGCTCCGACAGCGGCTCCGGCGTCGCGTCGCCGCCGCCGTCTCGCGCACAGTGGTCGCCGATCCAGCCGCGGCGGGGCGCGCCGTCGCCGTGGCGCTCGAGATCGAGCGCGAGCGCGTGGATGTCATCGACGAGCAGGAAGCCGCCGTAGAGCCCGCCCCAGGCGCTCAGCAATTTGCGCTCCGCGGCGCTGCCGTGGCGATAACCCTCGGAGTAGTAACCCGTTTCTTCGGCGCGCGGCGCGCGCAGCAGTCGCGCCACGCCCGTCTCGCGCCGATAGAACGCGGTCATGAAACTGCTGTATTCCTTGCCCAGCGCGCGGTGGATGATGGCGTTGATCACCGCATCCAGCGCCAGGTGCTCGGCCCGGGACCGAGGGCCGCGGCCCTCGGTGTGGCGCAGCAGCACGTGCAGGAACTCGTGGCAGATCACGGCCTTCACGTGGGCCTCGGTCTGGCAGTGGCGCTCGAGGAACTCCGGGTTCAGCAGCAGGCGCGGCTCGCCGCCGCAGGTGACCGCGGCCGTGGGCACATCGGTGGTGAAACTGGTCGATACGATCTGCAGCAGCGCGCGGCAGGCGAAGGGGTTGTCGTCGATCAGCTCGGCGATCAGCGCGTGGATCCCGGCGGGCGTGATCTTCATGCGTAGAACCCCCGCTCGACGTAGAGCTCCAGGCGCCGCCCCAGGCTCGCGCGCGTGAGCAGCACGGGGCGGCGCGGGTCGTAGAAGTGCGGCGTGCACAGGCCCAGCAGCAGCACCTGGCGCAGCAGTTCGGCGTCGGTGGCCGCGGCGAAGCGCGGCACCGGGAGTTCGCGGTTCTCGCGGCAGAGGCAGGCTTCGGCCGGCGGCTCGCAGCGCGCGCGCAACTGCTCGGCGTCGTTGATGCCGGCGCGCGCGAACAGCTCCTCGATTGCCGCGAGCGGGTCGCTGCCCTCGAAGTCGAGCCCCACGCTCAGGTAGCGCGAGAAGTGCAGCGTGCCGCCGCTGCCGTCGAAGACCGAGGCGTGCAGCGCCTGCGCGCGCGTGCGGCTCATCGGGCCGCCGGTGTTGCAGCGCAGGAACGGCGGCGGCCCGGGCGGCGGGCACCGGCAGGACGGGAGGGGGATCATGCCGCCGCCCTCCCCGCGAGGTACTCCACGGCCTCGTGGAACTCGTGCTCCAGCGCTTCGGGGTCGCGCACCGCCACCTTGTTCAGCAGCGCCCAGAACAGCAGCTGGCGCGCGCGGGCCTGGCGTGCCGGGCACTCGAG
>JAKJFB010000679.1 GCA_022705125.1 Pseudomonadota bacterium | reverse complement strand
AGTTTGCCGGACAGCTTGAACTGAAGACGTTCGGCGGAAAGCTGGATCGGCGTCAGCGGATTCTTGATTTCGTGCGCCAGACGCCGCGCCACCTCGGACCAGGCCGCCTCGCGCCGCGCCCGATCCACCACCGTGGCATCGTCGAATACCGCCACCGCGCCGGCATCGGGCAGGCGCGCGCCGCGCAGCAGCAGCACGCGGCGCTCGCTGGTTTCGGCCGATGCCAACGCGACCTCTTCACGCCATTCACGCGCACCCTCGCGCAGCCGCGCCGCCAAGGCGTCGAGCAGGGGCGCGGCCAGCGGCAAGGCCGCTCGCAGCTCGGGCAGCGGCGTGCCGAGGTCACGCTCGGGATCGATCCCGAGCAGCTCCCGCGCCGCGCCGTTGGCGCTGCGTAGCGTGGCCTGCGCATCCAGTACCAGCACGCCGGAGCTCAGGTGCGCCAACACGGTTTCCAGGAAGGCGCGCTGGCGTTCGGTTTCCTCGGCGCTGGCCCGCGCCCGGGCCGAGGTCTGCTCCAGTTCGCGCGTCATCTGGTTGAACGAGCGTGCCAGCACGCCCAGTTCGTCGTTCTGGTTCTCCGGCAACAGTACGTCGTAGCGGCCCTGTGCGATCTCGCCGGTGGCACCCACCATGCGCGCCACCGGGGCGACCAGACGCCGCGCCAGGTCGAAGGCGAGCAGCAGCGCCAGCAGCACCGACAGCAGCGCCACGAAGCTCAGGATCAGGGCAAAGGCGAACTTGAGCGCATCGCGCAGGAAGATGGCCTGGCGCTGCCCATGCAGCGCGGTCTCGACCCGTTGCGCCAACAGCGCGTAGTCGTCCGGCAACGCGAACAGCCCTTGCAGCAGGCGTTCGCCCGAGAGCGTATTGCCGAGCGGTCGCACCACCCTCAGATGCATGCCGTCGGCGTCGCGCTCGGCAGCGGCATAGCGACCGCGTCGGTTCAGCTCCAGTCGCACGTCGTCCTCGGGCGGCGCCGGCAACAGCAGCGACGGATCGGCCGCGGCCACCGCACGCACCCGTCCGTCGCGCTCGAACACCGCCAGCTGGCGCGCACCGCTCGCGTCGAGCGCGGCCTCCAGTTCGGCATCGAGTTCGCGGTCGTCGCCCAGGGTCAGCTGCAACGCTGCAGCATCGACCTCGTCCTGGGCGCGCTGCAGGCGTTCGTCCAGGTACAGCTGTGCGATCGCCAGCCCGTCGTCCAGAGCCTGCGCACTTTCGATGCGCAGCCAGGAGTCGACCGTGGCGGCGATGAAGCGCACCCCGAAGCCATACACCAGGAACACCGGCGGCACTGCCAGCAGCACCAGCACCAGCAGCAGGCGGCGGGTGAGGCGCGCACCGGGCACGCCTTCGCGCAGTTGCCGGCGCAAACGCCACAGCCGCGCCACGATCGCGAGCAGCAGCAGGCCCAGGGCCAGGGCCGCGCCGACGAACACGTAGGGGTAGTAGCGCGCGCTGTCCTGCCCGAAGCCTTCGGCATCGGCGGCGAGGTAGAGCGCGGATAGCAGCGACAGCAGCAGCGCCAGCGGCGCCACCACGCGCCGCATCAGGCGCAGCTGGCGGGTCAGGACGGACTCGACCATGCCTGCACCGGCGATACCAGGCGCCATTCGGCGCGTTGCAGGAAGGCAGGCAGACGCAGCGGCGTGGGCAGGCTGGTCAGGTCGAGCGCCACCTGCACCCGTCCGTGGCAGTCTGCCGCTGGCTCGCCGTGGAGCGGCACGCGCAGTCGGTCGAGTGCCGCGAACAGGGCGCTGCGCCGCGCGAAGCTGC
>JAKJFB010000678.1 GCA_022705125.1 Pseudomonadota bacterium | reverse complement strand
GTGAAGGCGAGGATCAACCCGATCCCGAGCACGCCGATGAGCGGTGCCCAGCCGGCCAGCGGGGCCTCGAGCTGGCTGTAGCCCGCGTAGAGCCAGGGGAAGCCGGTGAGAAACCAGCCGCGCCACCACTCGCCCAGCACCCAGGCCGCGCTGAAGCCGAACAGCACGCCGCCGGGTCGCTCGCGCAGCCAGCGCGCCCATGCCCAGAAGGTGAACGCGGGGAACAGCGCCAGGCCCAGGCAGAACAGCAGCGTCAGCACGCCGGCCAGCGGCACCGGGGCCGAGCCGTACTGGTGGATGCTCACATACACCCAGGACGCGCCGGTGCCGAACATGCCGACGCCGAAGCTCCACGCGCGCAGCGCCGCGGCGCCCGGACGGAGCCGGCGCAGCAGCGCCAGCAGCGCGAGCGGGCACAGCACCGCCAGGGGCCAGATGTCGAAAGGCGCGAGTGCTGCGGGCAGCAGCGCGCCCGCCAGCAGGGCGGCGGCGTGGCCCGCGATGCCGGGGCCTGCCAGTCGTGCGGGGAAGCTCATCCGCCCGAGGCGCCGGGATCCAGGTTCAGCCGCAGCAGGTGGATCTGGCGGCTGTCGGCGTTGAGCACCTTGAAGTGGAAGCCCTCGATCTCGGCGATCTCGTTGCGCCGCGGCAGGTGGCCGAAGGTCTGCATCACGATGCCGCCGATGGTGTCGAATTCCTCGTCGCTCAGTTTCGCGTCGAAGTACTCGTTGAATTCCTCGATCGGCGTCAGCGCCTTGATCAGGTAGTCGTTCTCGGACAGCTTCTTGATGAAGGTGTCCTGCTGCTTGTCGTGCTCGTCCTCGATCTCCCCGACGATCTCCTCGAGCACGTCCTCGATGGTGACCAGCCCCGCCACGCCGCCGTACTCGTCGATCACGATCGCGATGTGGTTGCGGTTCTCGCGGAACTCGCGCAGCAGCACGTTCAGGCGCTTGCTCTCGGGGATGAACGTGGCCGGGCGCAGCAACTGCGCGATGTCGATGCTGCCCGGACCATTGGCGAACAGCTGCCCCAGCATGTCCTTGGCGAGCACGATGCCGAGCACGTCGTCGCTGCTGTCGCCCGTCACCGGGTAGCGCGAGTGCCCGGACTCGATCACGCGGCGCACCACTTCCCCGGGCGCATCGTCGCTGTGCAGGCACACCATCTGCGGGCGCGGGATCATCACGTCGCGCACCTGCAGGTGCGCGACCTCGAGCGCTCCCTGCATGATGCCGTGGGTCTCGGTGTCGATCACGTCGTTCTGCTCGGCGATCACCAGGATGTCGAGCAGGTCCTTGCGGGTGCGCGGGTCGGAGGAGAACACCTGCGCGATTTTCTCGAGCCACGATCGTTCGTCGTGCTCGTCTGCGTTGCGATCGTCACTCATGGCCGTTCAGCTTGTTCATGCTCTTGGTAGGGATCGGGGAATTTCAGGCCGGCGAGGATGCGCACCTCGAGCGCCTCCATCACCGCGGCATCGCGCGCGCGTTCGTGGTCGTGGCCCAGCAGGTGCAGCGTGCCATGCACCAGCATGTGTGCCCAGTGCGCGCGCGGCGCCTTGTGCTGCTCGGCGGCCTCGCGGTTCACCACCGGGGCGCAGACCACGATGTCCCCGAGCAGCGGCACCTCCGCGCCCGGAGGCAGCCCGGCCGGGAACGACAGCACGTTGGTGGGATAGTCCTTGTGGCGGTAGCGCGCGTTCAGTTCACGCATCTCGGGCTCGTCGACGATGCGCACCGACAGTTCTGCCTCCGCGTGCTCTGCGCCGAGCGCCGCGCGCACCCAGCGG
>JAKJFB010000677.1 GCA_022705125.1 Pseudomonadota bacterium | reverse complement strand
TCCTCGAACAAATCCTTGTAGAGGGCGCGCATCTCACGACGCCTTCCGATCATCTCGTCGAGGCGGGAGAGTTGGGCGCGTCCCAGGGCAGCCAAGATATTGCTCATGCGGTAGTTGAAGCCCACTTCCACATGCTCGTAGTGGCGCGCGGGTTCGCGCGCCTGGGTGGCGAGCTTGCGCGCGCGCGTCACCAGATCGGGATCATCGGCCACCAGCATGCCGCCGCCCGAGGTGGTGATGATCTTGTTGCCATTGAACGAATACACCGCCAGGCGGCCAAACGTGCCGCTGGAGCGCCCCTTGTAGCGCGCGCCGAGCGACTCGGCGGCATCCTCGAGGATGGGCACGCCGTAGCGCTCGCAGACAGGCGCCAGGGCGTCGATGTCGGCGCTCTGGCCGTACAGGTTGACGACGATGACACATCGCGGCAGGCGATTCTCGCGCAGCGCCCAGTCAAAGGCACGCTCCAGCGCGGCCGCAGACATGTTCCAGGTGTCGGGCTCCGAATCGATGAACACCGGCCGCGCGCCGCAGTAGAGGATGGGGTTGCAACTGCCGACAAAGGTCAGCGAAGAGCAGAACACCGTGTCACCGGGCTTCACACCGAGCAGCAGCAGGCCGAGGTGGATTGCCGCGGTGCCCGAACTCAGGGCTGCGGCATGACCGATGCCGACATGGGCGGCGAGCTCGCGCTCGAAACCATCCACGTGCGGGCCGAGCGGCGCGATCCAGTTGGTCTGGAACGCATTCTCGACAAAGGCGGCCTCCTCGTCGCCCAGATGCGGTGACGACAGCCAGATGCGCTGCGAAAGTTCGCGACGCGAAATGAAATCGACCAAGCAGCGATCTGCAGCGACTACGGGAATGTGGTCGAACAGGTTCTGATTCATCAGTTCCATCAGCCTCGCGGCGGAATCTCCCTCGCCGGCGCAAACCGGCTCGTGGGCAGGCAAGGCTAGCAGCGGAGTTGAGGAATCTCGGCCCGCAAGCGTTGCCCGGCGCAAGTCGCCGTCGGTGACGACGCGCACCAGCCGCCGCCCTGTACCCTCAACCACGGCCAAGGCACCGAAGCCCGTGGCATCGAGGCACGCCAAGGCCTGCCGCACGGTGGTTTGCGGCGCCACACAGACGTCGCCAAGTTTGGAGCATTCGCCAGCAGCTCCGGCCGCGTCGTGGAGGTTTGTCAATATTTGGCCCTCGCCGGATTTCCCACCACGGTCATTCCATCCGGAACGCTGCGGGTGACAACCGCGCCCATGCCGACGACAGCGCGCGCGCCGATGTGGATGGGTCGCTCGGGCGATCCCTGGCGCAACACGGCACTCGTTCCGACGTAAGCATCATCGCCGATGGTCACCGCGCCGTTACAGCGCACAGCCGGTGCAAAGGTCACGTAGGCGCCAACCACGCAGTCATGCGCGACGTACGAATAGATGTTGCAGTGGAAAAATTCGCCGATGCTGGCGTTGCTGGTCACATTGGTGAACGGGCAGAGGATGACTCCCGGCGCGATTGAGTTCCCGTCGCCTATGACCACGTTCGGTGCGATCAGGCTGGCCGGCTCGGCGCAAAGCCGCAGCCGTGCTGCCAATTGGCGCCGGACCGCCGCGTCAGCCACCGCGATGTTGAAAAGCCGGCGTTCGCCGGTGATTTCGAAATCGGCCAACGACAGTACGCGCACGCCGTTGACGACCTGCCCAGCCAGGCGATCGTCCACAAACACGATGTCAAGCTCGCCGCCAGTGGCGCCTGTGCAGCGCAACAGGCTTTCGCGCGCAAAGGGCATCACCTCGCGCCC
>JAKJFB010000676.1 GCA_022705125.1 Pseudomonadota bacterium | reverse complement strand
CGGCATCGTGGCCCTGGGCTGCGTGGTACGCGGTGATACCCGCCATTACGAGCAGGTCGCCGATGGCTGCGCGGAGGGCCTGATGCGCGTCGCGCTCGATGGCCGCCTGCCGGTCGGGAACGGCGTGTTGGCGGTGGAACGCCACGAGGATGCACAGGCGCGCGCCGACGGTGTGCATGGCAACAAGGGCGAAGAGGCCGCGCTCGCCGTAATCGAGATGGCCGACCTGATGATTCGGTTGAACAAGGAACGAGTGAGCGCATGAAGTCTTCCCGACCCGATGGCGTCGATCCCGCCGCGCGTTCGCGTGCGCGCCGGCGCGCCTTGCAGGCGATCTACGCCTGGCAGCTTTCGGGCCAGCCAATTGCGCAGGTGATCGACCAGTTCCGCGACGAGCAGGACATGGAGATCGCCGACCTCGAGTACTTCGAGGATCTGGTTCTCGGCACCGAGCGCCACCGCGAGGCGCTCGATGCCGAGCTGCGCAAGTTCATCGATCGCGAGATCGCGCAGGTCGATCCGATCGAGCGCGGGGTGTTGCGCATCGCCGCCTATGAACTGCTGCACCGACCGGACGTGCCGTATCGCGTGGTGATCAACGAGGCGATCGAGACCACCAAGCGATTCGGCGCAGACCACGGCCACACCTACGTCAACGGCGTGCTCGACCGCGCCGCGGCGGCTTGGCGCGGCGCGGAAGTCGCGGAGGGGCGGCGGCGCTGAATCGCGCTGCCGGCGCAGCGCAGGTGGAATTCGAGCTGATCGAGCGTATCCGGCGCCGCGTCGCGATGCGCGCGGACGTGGTACTGGGCATCGGTGACGACGCCGCCTTGTTGCGCGTACCCCCGGGGCACGAACTGGTGGTGAGCACCGATACGCTCAATGCCGGCGTGCATTTCCCGCCTGAAACGGCGCCTGCCGACATCGGCTGGAAGGCACTGGCGGTGAATCTCAGCGATCTGGCCGCCATGGGAGCGACGCCGGCGTGGTTCAGCCTGTCGTTGTCACTGCCCGCGCCCGACTCCCCCTGGCTCGATGCCTTTCTCGATGGACTGTTCGAGCTTGCCGACAGGCATCTCTTGGGCCTGATCGGCGGCGACACCACGCGTGGTCCGCTCTCGATATCGATCACGGCGCTCGGACTGGTGCCCTGCGGCACGGCGCTGCGCCGCGACGGCGCGCGCGACGGTGACGAGGTGTGGATCACCGGCACGCCGGGCGAGGCGGCGGCGGCCCTGGCGCAATGGCGAGTCGGGGCGGGTGTCGATCACACACTGCGCGCGCGTCTGGACCGGCCTTCGCCGCGTCTTGCCGCCGGGCTCGCCCTGCGTGGCCTCGCGCATGCCTGCATCGACGTTTCCGACGGCCTGCTTGCCGATCTTGGCCACATCCTGCGCGCCAGTGGCGTTGGCGCAAGCATCGAGGCTGCGAGCTTGCCGACCTCGCCGGCGCTGGTGGAGGCATTTCCCGACGCGATGCGGCGCGCGGAATTGCAACTGACGGGCGGCGACGATTACGAGCTGTGTTTCACGGCATCTCCGGAGCAGGGTGCCGCGAGCCACGCCATGAGTGCCGCGCGCAGCACCGCGTCCACCTTGCTGCGCCATCCGGCCGGTTGGATCGCCTCCGGCTTCGGCGTCGGTTTCGCGCCGGTGGCAGCCGGCACCTTCGGAACGCTGGCGGCCCTGGTGCCGTGGTGGTGGCTGCGCGAGTTGCCCTTGCCGCATTACGCGCTGGTGCTGATCGCGGCGTTTGCGCTCGGCATCTGGGCGGCGCAGTGGGTGATCCGCACCACGCACATTGAAG
>JAKJFB010000675.1 GCA_022705125.1 Pseudomonadota bacterium | reverse complement strand
AAGAAGTTCCTGCGCTACCTGCTGTCGTCGAACATGGGTGAGGTCTTCTCCGTGTTCTTCGGCGTGGTGTTCGCCGGTTTCATCGGGATCACCACCACCTCGGGGGAGGCCATCGTCGTCCCGCTGCTGGCCACCCAGATCCTGTGGATCAACCTGATCACCGACTCCGGCCCCGCGCTCGCCATGGGCGTGGACCCGCAGAGCGACGACGTGATGGCGCGCCCGCCGCGCCGCCTGCAGGATCGCGTCATCGACGCGCGGATGTGGTCCGGTGTGCTGCAGGTCGGGCTGGTGATGGCGCTCGCGACCCTGTTCTGCATCGACCTCCACCTGCCCGGGGGCCTCGTCGAGGGTAGCCACGAGCTGGACACCGCGCGCACCGCGGGCTTCACGACGCTGGTGTTCGCGCAACTGTTCAACTGCTTCAACGCGCGCTCGGAGAGCGCCAGTGCATTCCACGGCCTGTTCCACAGCCCCTGGCTGTGGGGCAGCGTGGCGCTGGCGGTGCTGCTGCAGGTGGCCGTGGTGCACCTGCCGGCGGGCAACATCGCTTTCGGCACGGCGCCGCTGGCGCCCGATGAATGGCTGGCGTGCGCTGCGCTGGCCAGCGCGGTGCTCTGGTACGGCGAGGCGCGCAAACTGGTGATCCGCGGCGCGGAACGCGGACGCCGGAACCGGGAAACCGGACTGACGGAGGCTACGCATCATGGCTGATCTGCTGCACCTGCTGAACGGCGGCCTCGGCAATCTCGCCGCCTACCTCGCGGCGCACGTGCTGCTGTGCCTGCTGCCGGCGTTCTTCATCGCCGGCGCGATGGCGGCGCTGATTCCCAAGCAGAGCATCACGCGCTGGCTCGGACGCGGCACGCCAGGACACATCTCCTATCCGGCGGCGGCCGCGGCGGGTTCATTGCTGGCCGTGTGTTCCTGCACCATCGTGCCGCTGTTCGCGGGCGTGTATCGCAAGGGCGCCGGCATCGGTCCGGCGACGACTTTCCTGTTCTTCGCGCCGGCGGGCAACATCATGGCGATCGCCTATACCGGCAGCGTGCTGGGGCTGGAGTTCGCGGCCGCGCGCTTCCTGCTGTGCCTGCGTTCGGTATCGGTATCGGCCTGCTGATGGCGCTGCTGTTCTGGCGCGACGACCTGCGCCACGACCGGCAGACCGATGCGCTGTTCGCCGAACAGGCCCGCATCGATCCGGTGGCCATGCGTCTGCTGCTGGCGCTGCTGCTCCTGCTGGTGGCCGGCACGCTGAAGCTCTGGCCGCTCAGCGCCACGCTCGCCTCGGTGCAGCTGCCCCTGTCGTGGGTCGAACCGTGGCAGGACACACTGTTGCGCTGGGTGCCCTTCGATGCGGCGAAAGGCGAGGAAGGCGTGAGCTTCCAGGGCTCGGTGCTGATCGCGCTGCTGGTGCTGATCGCCGTGAGCGCGAAGCAAGGCCTGGACGACATCGTCGAAGGTGCGAACCGCTGGACATGGGTCGCGCTGGGACTCTCCGCCGCGACGCTGCTGGTGGCAACGCTGGGGCTCAGGCCCCGCGACGGCGGGCTGGCGCTGGAAATCACCGGGCGCTTCTGCGCGGTGGCGGCAGCCCTGCTCGCGATATCTCACTACGGCAGGCGGCTGGATGCGCAATTGTGGCGCTCCTGGCTCTGGGAATCCTGGCGCTTCGTGAAGCAGATCTTCCCGCTGTTGATCATCGGCGTGTTCGTGGTCGGCGTGGCCCGCCAGCTCATCCGCCCCGAGTGGATCGAGTCGCTCGCGGGACAGAACGACCTCTTCGCCAACGCGGTCGCCGTGCTGTTCGGCGTGTTCA
>JAKJFB010000674.1 GCA_022705125.1 Pseudomonadota bacterium | reverse complement strand
CGCCTGGGTTATGCCAAGGTGCAGGTCGAGGTGGCCGACGGTTACTACGGCTGGGCCGAGCACGCGCCTTATGACGCGATCGTCGTCACCGCCGCGGCGAGCCACGTACCGCCGCCGCTGGTGCAGCAGCTGCGGGCCGGAGGGCGCATGGTCATCCCGGTCGGAACCAGCTTTCTCGTGCAGCACCTGATGCTGATCGAGAAGCAGGACGACGGCAGCGTCACCACGCGCCAGGTGCTGCCCGTGGCTTTCGTGCCGCTCACCGGCGGCCGGGAATGAGGGTCGCGCGCCGGCACCCGGCGTCTGCCTCGGCCTGGCGCTGGCGCTGGTGTCGGGTGCCGCGCTCGCCCACGAGATACTCCTCACGCGCCTGTTCTCGATCGTCCAGTGGCATCATTTCGCCTACATGATGATCAGCGTGGCGCTGCTCGGTTACGGCGCCGCGGGCAGCTTCGTCACGGTGTTGCGTCGCCCGCTCGATCAACGCTTCGCCAGCGTCTTCGCGGCGAGCGCGGCGTTGTTCGGTCTCACGGCGGTCGCGTCCTTCCTGCTCGCGCAGCGCGTGCCGTTCAACGCCCTCGAGTTCCTGTGGGATCCGCGCCAGCCGTGGTGGCTCGCGCTGACCTACCTGCTGCTCTTCGTGCCGTTCTTCTTCGCCGCCCTTTGTGTGTGCCTGGTGTTCACGCGCTTCGCCGCGCGCGCGGCGCGCGTGTACAGCTACGACATCCTCGGCGCGGCCGCGGGTTGCCTGGGCATCGTGCTGCTGCTGTACGTGCTCGCGCCCGCGCTCGCGCTGGGATGCATCGGCGCAGCCGGGCTGCTGGCCGCGGCGCTGGCGCTGCTGGCGCAACCACCGCGTCGCCGGGGTGCGGCGCTGGCGCTCCTCGCCATGGTCCCGCTGCTGCCGTGGCTGATGTCGGGCGCGGCCGGGGAGTTGCGCATGTCGCCCTACAAGGAGCTCAGCCAGACGCTCGAGGTGATGGGTGCGCGCGTGCTCGCGCAGCGCTCCAGCCCACTCGGCCTCGTGACCGTGGTCGAGAGCCCGCAGGTGCCGTTGCGCCATGCTCCCGGGCTCAGCCTGAGCGCCCCGGCCGGGCCGCCCGGGCAGCTGGCACTGTTCACCGACGGCGAGGGCATGAGCGCGATCCAGCGCTTTGACGGCAGCCGGGATTCCCTGGCCTGGCTCGATTACATCGACACGGCCGCGGCCTACCACCTGCTGTGGCGACCGCGTGTGCTGGTGCTCGGCGCCGGCACCGGCACCGATGTGTGGCTGGCGCGCTACCACGGCGCCTCCGCGATCACCGCGGTGGAGCTGAATCCCGACGTGGTGCGGCTGGTGCAGGAGGATTTCGGTGACTTCAGCGGACGGCCGTTCACACAGCCCGGGGTCCGGCTGGCGATCGGCGAGGCGCGCGGATTCGTCGCATCCGGCGCCGGGGCCTACGACCTGATCCAGATCGCGCTGATCGACGCCTTCGGCGCGTCCTCGGCCGGCCTCTATGCCCTGTCGGAGAGCTACCTGTACACGGTGGAGTCCCTGCAGGCCTATCTCGCGCGGCTGGCGCCGGGCGGCTACCTCTCGATCACCCGCTGGGTGAGCCTGCCGCCGCGCGACACGCTGAAACTGCTCGGCATGGCCGCGCTCGCGCTGGAGCAGCACGGTGTGTCCGATCCCGGCGCGCGTATCGCCCTGCTGCGCAGCTGGCGCACCGCCACGCTGCTGGTGAAAAACGGCGAGTTCGACGCGGCCGATATCGCGCGATTGCAGCAGTTCTGCCGCGAACGCTCCTTCGACCTCGACTGGTACCCCGGGGTCGAAGG
>JAKJFB010000673.1 GCA_022705125.1 Pseudomonadota bacterium | reverse complement strand
GCGCGCGGCACCGGCACCCGCGTGGTGCTGGACGAGTTGCTTGGCGAGCTGGGGCTGAGCGGATCGGCCATCCGCGGCTACGGTGCGGACGAACCCTCGCACGCCGCGGTCGCGCAGGCGGTGGCGAGCGGTCAGGCCGACGCCGGCTTCGGCATCGAGGCGAGCGCGCGCGGCCGCGGACTGGACTTCGTGCCGCTGGTCGAAGAGGCCTACTTCCTCGCCTGCCTCAAGTCCACCCTGGAGCACGACGCCACCCGCGCCCTGCTCGCGCTGCTGCGCACCGCCGCATGGCAGCAGCGCCTGGCCGACCTGCCCGGCTACGCGCCGATGCAGAGCGGCGAGGTGCTGTCGATGAGCCGGGTGCTGCCGTGGTGGCGCTTCGGGGGGCGTGGAAACGCTCGCGAAGGAAAGCAATAAGCTGATGTTTGAATTGCAATTTTCCGTGAAACATTAGCGCGGAACCTGGCCGCTCGCGTCCGAAGCGCGTAGAATCCTGCCCCTTGTTCACGCATTGCAGCACGGAGCGCGCCATGCTCTATCCCACCCGTTTCGATGTCATCGTGGTCGGCGGCGGTCACGCCGGGACCGAGGCTGCGCTCGCCGCGGCGCGCATGGGCGCGGCCACGCTGCTGCTCACCCACAACATCGAGACGCTCGGGGCGATGAGCTGCAACCCCTCGATCGGCGGCATCGGCAAGGGCCACCTGGTGAAGGAGGTCGATGCGCTCGGCGGCGCGATGGCGGCGGCCACCGACGAGGGCGGCATCCAGTTCCGCATCCTCAACGCGTCCAAGGGCCCGGCGGTGCGCGCCACCCGCGCCCAGGCCGACCGCGTGCTGTACAAGGCGGCGATCCGCCGGCGGCTGGAGAACCAGCCGAACCTGTGGCTGTTCCAGCAGGCGGTGGACGATCTCACCGTGGTCGGCGACCGCGTCACCGGCGTGGTCACCCAGATCGGCCTGCGCTTCGAGGCGCCGGCGGTGGTGCTGACCGCGGGCACCTTCCTCAACGGCCTGGTGCATGTGGGGATGCAGAACTACTCCGCCGGGCGCGCGGGCGACCCGCCGGCGATCTCGCTCGGGGCGCGGCTCAAGGAGCTGGCGCTGCCGCAGGGGCGCCTGAAGACCGGCACGCCGCCGCGGCTGGACGCGCGCACGATCAACTTCTCGGTGATGACGGTGCAGCCGGGCGACGATCCGGTGCCGGTGTTCAGCTTCCTCGGCCATGCCGCGCAGCACCCGCGCCAGCTGCCGTGCTGGATGACGCAGACCAACGAGCGCACGCATGACGTGATCCGCGCCAACCTCGACCGCTCGCCGATGTATTCCGGCGTGATCGAGGGCGTGGGGCCGCGCTACTGTCCGTCGATCGAGGACAAGATCCACCGCTTCGCAGACAAGGACAGCCACAACATCTTCCTCGAGCCCGAGGGCCTGGAAACGCACGAGATCTACCCCAACGGCATCTCCACCTCGCTACCCTTCGACGTGCAGCTGCAGATCGTGCGCAGCATCCGCGGCCTGGAGAACGCCCACATCCTGCGCCCCGGCTACGCGATCGAGTACGACTACTTCGATCCGCGCGGCCTGCGCGCCACGCTCGAGACCAAGGCGATCGGCGGGCTCTTCTTCGCCGGCCAGATCAACGGCACCACCGGCTACGAGGAGGCCGCCGCTCAGGGCCTGCTCGCCGGCGCCAACGCCGCGCTGCAGGTGCAGGGGCGCGAGCCTTGGTGCCCGCGCCGAGACGAGGCCTACCTGGGCGTGCTGGTGGACGACCTGATCACCAAGGGCGTCACCGAGCCGTATCGCATGTTCACCAGCC
>JAKJFB010000672.1 GCA_022705125.1 Pseudomonadota bacterium | reverse complement strand
GCCCAGGGTCGCGGACAGCGCCGCCTCGATCCCCTGGATGTCGGCCCTGCCCACATTGGAGGCGATGCCGGTGCTCCAGTCGATGAGGTTCTTGATGCGGTTGTTGAAATAGGTCAGGTCGACACCGACCCCGTTGCGCTCCCAGGCCACGCCCAGCTCGCGGTTGAGCGCCTCCTCGGGCTCCAGGTCCGGATTGCCGCCGAAGCAGCCCCAGGCACCGTAGCACTCCACCGGGAAGTACAGATCGTTGAAGGTCGGCGCCTTGAACGCCGTGCCGATGCTGGCATGGGCGCGCCACTCGGGCGCAAGCCGATAGCCGTAGGCCGCGGCGCCGGTGGTCTTGCCACCGAACTGCGAGTTGCGGTCGTGGCGCGCATTGAGCTGGACGTTGTGGCGGTCGAATTCACCACCCCAGCCGAGCAGGAAGGCGTTGATGTGGCGACGCGTCTTCTCGAAGTCGGAGGTGGTCTTCACGCGCTGCTGCAGAAACTCGTACGCCGCCATCAGCGAGCCGCCACCTACGGCGACGTCGTGCTGCCAGCTCAACTGGCGCTGCGTGGTATCGAAGCGGGAACGCGTGCTCGCGTTCGACTGGTTGTCGAGGGCATCCACCCCGTGACCGAAGCGCAGGGTGCTGGCCCAGTCGGCGGAATGCTGCTTGCGCAGATACGCGCCGAAGGTCTCGGCACGCTTGTCGAGGTAGGAGTCGAAAGGCTGTGCCGCGTCGTACCAGTTGCGCATGTCGGAATACAGCAGGTTGGCGCCGAGCTCGTCATTGCCGCCCAGGTCCAGCACCAGCGACGCGCCCAGATAATCCTCGCGGAAGCCGTCGTCGTCGGCATCCGCGGCGGTCGCCGAATTCGGCCTTGCGTTGAAGCCGTCGCTGCGCTCGTGACCGGCGGTCAGGCTGTAGCGCAGACGCTCGTTTCCACCCGCGAGCGTGGCGCTCGCCTCGCGCGCGCCGTCCGTGCCGGCCCCGACACGCACGGAGGGCTGGAAGCCCTCGCGCCCCTTGCGGGTGAACACCTGGATCACGCCACCGAGCGCATCCGCGCCGTACAGCGCACTTCCGGGGCCGCGCAGGATCTCGATACGCTCGATGAGTTCGAGCGGGATCGTCTCCAGCACCGGAGAGCCGCTGGTGGCGGAGCCCATGCGCACCCCATCGACCAGCACCAGCGTGTGTCCGGAGTTCGCCCCGCGGATGAAGATGCTGCCGCTCGAACCAGGACCGCCATTGCGTGCCATCTGCACGCCCGGCCGCGAGGAGAGCAGGCCCAGCAGGCTCGAATGCCCCGCGCGGGCGATTTCGTCGCGCTCGATGACATCCACGCTGGCCAGGGCCGCATCGGCACTGATCGGCTGGCGAGTGGCGGTCACGACGACGTGGCCGAGCTGGGCATCGGCCGCATGAGCGGCCGGTGCGAGGAAACAGGCGAGCGCGCATGCCGAGGCGAGCGCGGAAACACGGATCTTCATTGGTTTGAACTCCCTTCGCCACACCGTGCGTCCCCGCACGCCATGGCAACCTCACATGGACGCACCGCGAGCCAGGTAGAACCGAAGAGAGCAGGAGAACCCACCGCGCCCGTCGCCGGGCTCGTGCGCTGTGCCGGCGGGGCCGGACGGGTGAGTCGCCTTCCCGGGCATGGATGCCCAGTGGCTGCATGACGCACCTTGCGCGCACTTACCGTTGCGGGGGCAGCACAGGCATTGCGGCCTCGTTTGCGAGGGGCCGCGCACCTGTTTCCCGTTTAACCCGGGGCGAGAAACGCCCGTGGGCACCGATAACGCGTTGCCCCTTCCGGGGCAGTGGGGGCGGATGAT
>JAKJFB010000671.1 GCA_022705125.1 Pseudomonadota bacterium | reverse complement strand
CGCCATGTCACCGATCCACTGGGCCTCGATGCGCTCGGGGGCAGGCAGCCGGAGCTTTTCCGCATATTGGCGGAGCCGGGCGAACAGCAGCACTTGATCCAGGGCGCCGGCATCAGCGCCTTCCAACACCTGCATGTCCGGCGGCAATGGCGCCGGAGAACGGCCTTCGCCGAGGCTGGCGGGCTGCCCGCCGTGCGCGATCAGACCATCGCGAAGCTCGCGTTCCAGCAGATCGTCAAACCCGGTAATCGGGACCAGGTTGAAGTTGGGCCCAATGGCGTCGGCAAGCGCCTGCACCATTGGCGGCAACGGCTGGTCGATCTCGCGATCGAGAACACACCAGTAGACGCCCCGCGCAAAATTATTCGTGGCGCTGAGCTGCTCCAGGAACAGCCCCTGCATGACCGATGCCTCGCACCCCCGGTAACCCACGACGACGATCGGATGGTCGCGGAGCAAAGGCTGAATGTTGTCCTTCAGCCGCTGATCGAGCGCAGCGACTTCATCCAACAGGTTCTTGTCGGTGTAGTGCTCAACCGACCCGTGGATGTAGATGAGCTGGGGATGCGACGGCGCAGCGCTGAATTGCACTAGGTCGTCGGAGGTCTTCATCACCGTGATGTGGTGGGGCACGCCCTCAAGCGTCGCGCCGCGCTGCAGGCACGGATCGAAATTCGGCGTCAACACCGTCGTGATCCAGCCCTGGCTCAGGATGCGCGCCAGCGCCCGGTAGCCGCGGCTGGCGGGCACGGGCGGCGACGTGATCTTGACGAAGAACTCCCGCCGATCATCGCGCACGCCGAGGAGATCACTGATCGCCATCGGATAGAGTTCGGCGAGCAGCCTTTTGTCCGAATACCAAGCCCGGCGCTTCATCCAGTCCCAATAGTCGGAGCGACGGATCGCTGGATCTTCGGGGTCTCGGCCATTGTCCTGACACCACGCCCAGCGCGCGGCCCGCTCTACAGTCTCACCAGCTGCGGGCACACCGGACGTGACCGACGCGCCGGCGCCCAACAAGAGCACCGGCCGCTGGCCGCGCAGAAGGATTGACAGGACACGGCCTGCCGTCGAGCGACGGACCTCGTCGCCCGTTGTCGGCTCACCGACAGCGGCGTTAGACGCCGCCGATGTATGTTTGGCGGCCATGGCCGATCAGGAGAACACGGATTCGGCTTGCAGTGCGAATGAAGCGCACACAAATCGGGCGCGTGGCGCCCCCGAAAATGTACATCGATTGCTGGTGTTAGACGCTGTGGCCTACCGTGCGATTTTCCGCGTCGGTCGTGCGCATTCACGCGTGTCCGAACCGTCGGCGGCACAGTTTACAGCTGGCGAGCTAAGCTATTGATTCCCTGGGTTGCCGATAGGTCGCGGTTTACAGGCTAAGTGTTTGAAAAAGCAGGCTCAGCAGCGTTTTTGGAGACCGATGCTCTACCAGCTGAGCTACACTCCTATGCGGCCGTGCGCGCATTTTGCGCGCTGCGGTTCGGAAAGCGCCTCGAGCGCCGGCAGGCGTCCTCGCCCGCCGGCGCGTCCAGACAGACTTGCCGGAAGCCCGCGATGTAGCAGCGCCTCAGGGCGGGAGCAAGGCGCGGGCGCTCAATGCCCCACAATCACTTCGCCGGAACCGAGCACCCGGCGTGAGATGCGGCCTTCGACCCGGCGCACCACCACATCGCCCGATCCCGCGATCACCGCATCGAGCGAGTCTGCGGAGCCGCGAAACACGACATCGCCTGAGCCAGCGATGGCCACGGTCAGCGTGCTCGTGCGGCCGCCGGCCATAATCACATCGCCCGCGCCTTGAACGGCGACGCGAACCGGGCCGC
>JAKJFB010000670.1 GCA_022705125.1 Pseudomonadota bacterium | reverse complement strand
ACCCGGAATACGCGCCGATGGATTTTGACTGGAATACAGAACAGCAGGACTTCCGTTCGACTGTTCGCGCATTTCTCGAGGCCAATTTGCCGGACAACTGGGAAGAACTGGCCCACGGTCCCGGTTCGAAGGCGCAGACCGTGTTCTCGAAGCAGTTTTGCGGTGCGCTGGCCGACGCCGGCCTGCTGGTACCCCACTGGCCGGCGCGCTGGGGCGGTCGCGACGCCGATCCCTGGATCGCCTTCATCCTCGCCGAGGAGATGTGGGCCGCGGGCGAGCCGCGCGGTGGCCAGTACATGAACGTGAACTGGATCGGCCCGACGCTGATGCGCTATGGCTCGCAGGAGCAGCAGGCGCGCTACATTCCGCCCATGGCGCGCGGCGCAACGCTCTGGTGCCAGGGTTTCTCGGAGCCGGAGGCCGGATCGGATCTCGCCTCGCTGCGCACGCGCGCCGACCGGCACGGTGATGTCTACCGCATCAACGGCCAGAAGATCTGGACCTCCTACGCGACCATGGCGCAGTGGTGCTTCCTGCTGGCGCGCACCTCCCCGGGCAAGGGCGGTATCTCGATCTTCCTGTTGCCGATGGATACGCCCGGCATCACGGTGCGCCAGATTCCGAGCATCATCGGCGAGGGCGATATCCACGAGGTCTTCTTCGACGATGTCGAGGTGCCCGAGAGCGCGCGCCTGGGCGAGGAAGGGCAGGCGTGGGATATCGTGCGTGTCTCCCTGTCGCTCGAGCGCGTGGGTATTCCGCGCTTCGCGCTCGCCTCGCGCATGTTGCGCCGCGCCGTGGCGTTGCTGAAAGAGGCCGATCGCTTCGGTCCGGAAGCCGCCGCGCAAGCGGCAAGAGCGCACGCGGCCTGCGAAGTGTCGCGTCTGTACAGCTACAGCATCATCGATCAACGGGTTCACGGCCAGGCAACGAGTCCTGAAGCCAGTGCCGGTCGCTTCTCGACCGTCAACTGCGAGCGGCTGGTGACGGAGTTCGTGGTCGAACATGTCCCCGATGCGCTGGCTGGCGGCGATCCGATGTTGCTCGCCCACCACCAGCGCGGCATTGTCGCCGGCATCGCCTCCGGCGCCGCCGAAATACAACTGAACCTGATCGCCACCGAATTGCTTCGGCTTCCACGGGAGCCCCGCTGATGGATTTCACGCTCAATTCCGACCAGTCCGCGATAGCCGACGCGCTCGACAAGCTGGCCGCGCAGTTCGCCACAGTGCCCACCGAGTTCCACGGCTTTGCGCTGGTGGGAGAGGAGCTGGAGCGCGAGCTGGAAGCGGGGCAGTACTTCGACATCGCCGCGATTCCCGAGCTCGGGACGCTCTCTGCCGCGCTGGCGGTGGAGCGTCTCGCCAGGCTGCCGTGCACGGCCGAGATCGCGCTGTCGATGCTGCTGCGCCCGCAGCTGGACATCGAGTTGCCGCGTCCGTTCGCGCTGGTCGAGAACGGTCGCCCCGGTCGTTTCCTGGTGGGCGCCGGGACCGTGATCGTCATCGATGGCGAGAACATCGGCATTGCCCATCCCGCGCCGGACGAAGTGGAGCCGGTCGAGTCGCTGTACGCCTACCCGATGGGTCGGTTGACGGGCCGCCCTGCAATAAGGCCGCTCGCAGCGGACGAGGCGGCGACCGTGCGCACGTGGCTGCGCGTGGCCTGTGCCGCCGAGATCGCCGGCCTGATGCAGGCCGCCATCGATGCGACGGTGGAGCACCTGGGTGTGCGCAAGCAGTTCGGCCGGCCGCTGGGCAGCTTCCAGGCGCTGCGCCATCGCATGGCCGAATGCGCCGTGCTCGCCGGCGGTGTGCGCTGGCTGGCGCTCAAGGCCGCGTGGACG
>JAKJFB010000066.1 GCA_022705125.1 Pseudomonadota bacterium | reverse complement strand
CGGCGACACGTGGGCCGACGTCAGGGCGGGATTGGCGCAAACCCCGGGTGCAACGACGTGGAAGAGCTGGCGACGAGCCGGTCTCGGTCTGTCCCAGCGTCTACGGCGGACACAACTGGCAATCCACGGCCTACAGCCCCGAAACCGGGTCACTGATCATTCCGCTGCACCAGCTCTGCGTCGACCTGGTGGGGCGCAAGGTGCCGATGGAGGAGGGGCACCTCACCTCGGTGTTGAGCACCGCCGGCGGCCTTGCGTTCGTGGGTGACGTCGACCGCTATTTCAAGGCCTTCGACGTGAAGACGGGCAAAGAGGTGTGGCGCACCAGGCTCGGGGCGCCCGTGCACGGATTCCCGATCAGCTACGCGGCGAACGGCAAGCAGTACATCGCGGTGACCACGGGCATCGGCGTGTTCAAGCTGCTGACCGCCAAGCAGAGCCCGGACATCTACCAGCCCAATGGCGGCAACGCCATCTACGTGTTCGAACTGCCCGACTGAGGCCTGCGCAGTGCCGCTCGCGCCGGCGCTGGCGTGCGTGCCGGTCGGCTCCCGCGCACGCATGCTTCGCCGGGCGGTTGGCGCTACACTGCGCCGATAGCGGACAGCGGGAGAGCGGCACGTGAAGATCCAGTTCCTGGGCGCGGCCCAGACGGTAACCGGTTCGAAATACCTCGTGAGCGCGAACGGCTCGCGCGTGCTGGTCGATTGCGGCCTGTACCAGGGCATCAAGAACCTGCGCGAGCGCAACTGGCAGGTCCTGCCGGTCGCGGTGTCGGACATCGACGCGGTGGTGCTCACGCACGCGCACATCGACCACAGCGGCTACCTTCCGGCGCTCTACCGCCAGGGCTTTCGCGGACCGGTGTACTGCAGTCCGGCCACGCACGCGCTGTGCAAGGTGCTGCTGCCCGACGCGGGCTACCTGCAGGAAGAGGATGCCGCCTACGCCAACCGCAAGAAATTCAGCAAGCACGCGCCCGCCGAGCCGCTCTTCACCGAGCAGGACGCCTACAGCGTGCTGAAACAGTTCCGCACGATCGATTACGGCGAGGCGCATCCGGTGGCCAAGGGACTGGAGGCCACGCTGACGCCGGTGGGTCACATCCTCGGTGCCTCGAGCGTGCGGCTCGACGACGGCGAACGCACGCTCGCCTTCAGCGGCGACCTCGGGCGCCCGCACGACCCGGTCATGTTCGCGCCCGATGCGCTGCGTCCCGCCGATTACCTCGTGGTCGAGTCGACCTACGGCGACCGGCGCCACGCCGTGGTGGATTTCGAGCGCGTCTTCGAGGACATCATCAACGCCACCATCAAGCGCGGTGGCATCGTGCTGCTGCCGGCCTTCGCGGTGGGGCGCACGCAGACTCTGCTCTACATCCTGCAACGGTTGCGTGCACGCAAGGCGATCCCCGACGTGCCGATCTACCTGAACAGCCCGATGGCAATCCGAGCCACCGAGATATTCCACAGCTTCCATCGCGAGCACAAGCTGACGGACGAGGAATGCGAGCTGATCGACGCGACGACGACGTTCGTGCGCACGGTCGAGGAATCGAAGGCGCTGGTGGCGCAGAATTATCCCTGCGTGATCATCTCCGCGAGCGGCATGGCGAGCGGCGGGCGCGTGCTGCACCACATGAAGTCGCTGATCGGCGACCACCGCAACAGCATGGTCTTCGTGGGCTACCAGGCGCCCGGCACACGCGGCGCCTCGCTGGTCGGCGGCTGCGATTCGATCAAGATCCATGGTGCCTGGCTACCGGTGCGCGCGGAGATCCACAATCTCGATGCCCTGTCGGCACACGCCGACGCCGGCGAAGTGCTGCAGTGGCTGAAGGCGTGCAAGCAATCGCCGCGGCACACCTTCGTGACGCACGGCGAACCGGCGGCCGCCGATGCGTTGCGCCTGCGTATCCGCGACGAGCTGGGCTGGCACGTCAGCGTGCCCGAGTACGCGCAGGAGGTGGCGCTCGATTGACGCTGCCCGGCGCGCTGAGCATCATGCTGTTCAACGAATGACACAACAAACATCAGGGGATTCAGACCCATGCGCACCTCGTCCTTGTTCGCCGCTGCCATGTTCGTGCTGTCGTCCGTGCCGCTGCCGTCGCTGGCGCAATCGGGTTCCGGCACCCTGTGGGAGATCGGGATGGAGATGGAGGGCATGCCGGCCGGCATGGCTTCCATGATGCCCAAGCAACGCGTGTGCATGTCCAACGACCCGGAGACGGCGCCGCCACCGGACGAGGGTTGCACGATCCTCGAGCAGCGCAGCCAGGGCAACAGGCACTTCGCGCGGATGCAATGCAAGGAAGGGCTGATGGAACTGGATCAGACGCGCACCAGGACCACGATGAGCTCGCTGATGAAGATGACCGACAACAGCGGCGAGGTCACCGAGATGACCATGAAGGGCAAGGCGCTCGGCGAGTGCGACTACAAGGCCGACAAGCAGGCGCGCGAGCAGCAGGTGGCCGATATGCAGCGCAAGATGGACGAGATGCAGCGCCAGTCGGCGGCGCAGCTCGCCGCCACGTGCAGCGAGGCGCTGGCGAAGATGCAGGGGCCCATGTTCGGCAAGGATTCGCTGTGCACCGAACAGAAGAAGGAGTATTGCCGCCGGCTCGGGACGCGCGACGGTTATTCCCTCATGGCCAAGGGGGCCACTCTCGGGGAGGGCTACGCCGGCTACAGCACGAAGGAGCAGGTCGCCAACTGCGGTCTCGACGACAAGGCACTGCGCGGCAAGCATTGCAGCAGCGCGGTCACGGCCGCGGACTTCGCCTTCGTGAGCAAGCTGTGTCCGGACGAGGTCGCGAAACTCTGCCCGCAGGCGGCGGGCGCCGAACAGTTCAGCTACCTCTTTGCGCATTGCCCCGCCGAGAAGCAGCAGTTCGTCGCCGCCAACTGCGCCGGGCGCAAGTACTCCAGCCAGATCGATGCGCGCTACCGCGAGCTGTGCGTGGCGGAGCTGGGCAACAAGGGTTTCGCCAACGACGGCAGCGGGCTGCCGGCCAATCCGGCCGACGCGGTCGGCGCCGGCGTCAAGGAAGGCGTCAAGGGTCTGAAGAAGGTGTTCGGCTTCTGAGACCCTGCGACAGCCGTCGCCGGGTTCACGGACCCCGGCACCGCGCGTGCGAGGCCGTGCGCTACGTGCGTTTTCTCGTGTTTGTGCTCTGTGTCGGCGGCTGCGGCGCCCATGCCGCGCCGGATGCGACGGTCGCGCCGGCGGCCGCCTGGCTGCTGGAGCGCGATGGCGTGGTGCTGGCCGCGCACCGTGCCGACCAACGACTGGCTCCCGCCAGCCTTGCCAAGCTCATGACCGCGGTGCTCTGGCTGCAGCAGCCCGCACGCCTCGATACCGCGGTCAGCATCAGTGCCCGCGCTGCCGCGGCCACCGGGGCGCGCGCCGGGCTGCGTGCCGGTGAGCGCTATCGCGGTGGCGACCTGCTCGCGGCGATGCTGATCCGCTCCGGCAACGATGCCTGCCTCGCGCTGGCGGAACAGGCGGCGGGCTCCGTCGAGTCCTTCGTGATGCAGATGAACCGCGCGGCGGCGCTGCTCGCGCTTGACGACACCCGCTTCGCCAATCCCTGCGGCTGGGACGCCGAGGGCCAGCACAGTAGCGCGCGCGACCTGCTGCAGCTCGCGAAAGTCGCGATGGAATATCCCGAGATCCGGGAACCGGTCGCGCGACCGGCCATGCGCCTGGTGACGCTGGATGGCAGGACGGCGCGCGATCTGGCGAACACCAACCTGCTGCTCGGGCAGCTGGCCGGGGCGCGCGGCGTCAAGACCGGCTTCACCGCGCGTGCCGGCAAATGCCTGGTGGCGCTCGCCGAGCGCGACGGGCACGCGGTGTGGCTGGTGCTGCTGGCCGCGCCCGAGCGCTGGTGGACCGCGCACGCGATGATCGAGCGCGCCTTCCGTGACGCCCCGCGCTCCTGAGGCGCTGCCGTGGCGAGCGTTGTTCGCCATGCTGGCGCTGACGACGCTGGCCTACGCGAACAGCTTTGCCGGCGTACCCCAGTACGACGATTACAACGTGATCGTCGACGAACCGGCCGTGCAGTCGCTGGCGGCGTGGCGCGAGTCGATGCCCGGCATCCGACCGCTGTTGAAGCTGAGCTACACGCTCAACAACAGCTGGGGCGCTCTGGCGGGCTGGCATGCGCTGAACCTGCTGTTGCACCTGCTCAATGCCACCCTGGTGCTGGTGCTGCTGCGCCGGCTGCTGCCGGGATTGCCCGCCGCGGCGCTGGCTGGCGCGCTGCTCTTCGCGCTACATCCGGTAAACACAGAGGCCGTCACGATGCTGTCGGGGCGCTCGGTGTCGTTGATGAGCCTGTTCCTCCTCGCCAGCGTGCTGGCGCAGCTCGGCGGCCGGACGCTGCTGTCGCTGGTGGGTTTCGCGGCCGCGGTGGCCACGCGCGAAACCGCGCTGGCGCTGCCGGCAGTGTTGACGCTGGTGGGCTTCTGGCAACTGCGCGAAGCCCAGGGCTTGCCCGCCGGGCAAGCGCTGGGCAGCGCCTTGCGCGCGACGCGCTCGCAATGGTTGCTGGCGCTGCTCGCGCTGGGCAGCGTGCTGGCGCTGCCGCGATACCGCGAGCTGCTGGCTTTCTCCTTCACCATCCGCACCCCGCTGGAGAACCTGTTGAGCCAGGGCGGCGGCGTGCTGTACCTGCTGGGGCAGTTGCTGCGCCCGTGGGCGCTGAATGCAGATCCGGTGCTGCCGGTCTTCGCGGGGTGGAGCGCGCGCTGGGTGCTGGTGGCGCTGGCGTGGGCGTTGCTGTTCGGCGCGGCGCTGGGGGGGCTGCGCCAGCGGCGCTGGAGCGCTTTCGCGCTGTGCTGGCTGCTCGTGGTGCTGGCGCCGGGGCACTCGATAGTCCCCCGGCTCGACGTGGTGAACGAGCGCCAGCTGTACCTGGCCGCGGTGCCGCTGTACGCGCTCGCGGGCATCGGCTGGTGTCGTCTGCACGCTCGGGCACCGCGCACGGCGCTGCTGCTAGGCTGCCTGGTGCTGGCGGCTCTGGCAGGCCTGACGTGGCAGCGCAATACCGTCTACCACTCGGAAAGGGCGTTCTGGTCGGACGTGGTCGCGAAGAGCCCGGTACGGGCACGCGCCTGGAACAACCTCGGTTACGCGCTGGAGCACGAAGGCGAGGGCGATCCGCGCGCCGCACTGCGCGCCTATGAGCGCGCGATCGCTCTGGACCCGGCGGACTACACGCCGCGCTTCAACCGCCTGGCCCTGTGCGCGCGGTTGCCCGAGGTCTGCGACACCGGGCGCTGAGGAAAAAAAAGCCGGACACGGGAGCCCCGCGTCCGGCAATGCAGGCTGCTATGACACCTGCAGAGGGGAAATCTCGGCGAGCCGGCTGCTCAGAGCCGCGAGGACTCACCGCCATCGATCACGTATACGGCGCCGGTCGCGAAATCGGACTTGCGGGTGTCGCGCCAGAGCAGGCGCCGTACCAGGCTTGTCTGCTGCGCGGGGCCAATGATCGGCACTAGCGTGTGGCGGGCAAAACGACAGGCGATGGTGCGCGCCTGGCCGCGCGCCGCGCCTACCGCGAGGCGGGCATCGCGGACCCGCTCGAGGAACTCGACCTGGTCGAGGTGCACGATTGCTTCTCGATCACCGAGCTGATCACGATGGAGGACCTGGGACTGGCGCAAGTGGGGCAGGGCTGGCGGGACGTGCTGGCCGGCAAGTTCGACCGCGACGGCGAGCTGCCGTGCAACGTCGATGGCGGCCTGAAATGCTTCGGTCATCCGCTGGGCGCCACGGGGTTGCGCATGGCCTACGAGATCTACCTGCAGATCCACGGGCGCGCCGGCGAGCGCCAGCTGGTCGACCCGAAACTGGGCCTGACGCATAATCTTGGCGGCTTTCCCAATCGTAATGTCGCCAGCGTCGCAATCGTCGGGCGCCATGACCTGGACAACTGAGGAGCGGGCGTGAACAGTTTCAATTTCGAACCGCTGGCGCTTCCGGCGCAAACCGCGGGGCTGCGCCGGGAAGTGCGCGAATTCCTGCGCGAGGAACTCGCGGGCATGACGCCGCGCGAGCGCGCGCACACCTGGCAGGGCTTCGATGCCGGGTTCAGCCGCAAGCTCGGCGAGAAGGGATGGATCGGGATGACCTGGCCGCGCGAGTACGGTGGCCAGGAACGCAGCGCGCTGGAGCGCTACGTGCTGCTCGAGGAACTGCTGGCCGCGGGTGCGCCGGTCGCCGCGCACTGGATCGCTGACCGCCAGAGCGGCACGCTGCTGTTGCGCTTCGGGCGCGAGGACGTGCGCCGGCGCTACCTGCCGGCGATGGCTCGCGGCGAGCTGTTCTGCTGCATCGGCATGAGCGAGCCCAATTCGGGGTCCGACCTGGCCTCGATCAGGACCCGCGCCACGCGCGTCGACGGGGGCTGGAAGATCAACGGGTCCAAGCTGTGGACCACCAACGCGGACAAGGCGCACCTGATGATCGCGCTGGTGCGCACCAGCAGGGAAGAAGACAGCCGCCACGCCGGGCTCAGCCAGTTCATCATCGAGCTGTCCAGTCCGGGCGTCACGGTGAAACCGGTGGTCGACCACACCGGCGCGGCGCATTTCGGCGAGGTATTCTTCAGCGACGTCTTCGTCGCCGACGAGATGCTGCTCGGCAACGAGGGAGACGGCTGGGCGCAGGTCAATGCGGAACTGGCGCTCGAGCGCAGCGGGCCGGAGCGTTATCTCAGCAGCTACCGTCTGCTCGAGGAACTGGTGGCGGCCGCCGGACCCGACCCCTCGCCCCGGCTCACGGAACTGATAGGCGAGCTCACGGCGGAGCTGTGGACGCTGCGCCAGATGTCGCTATCGGTCGCGGGACAGCTCGCCGGGGGCGGCACACCCGCGCTCGAGGCGGCCATCGTGAAGGATCTCGGTGCGCGCTTCGAACAGGAGCTGCCGCCGCTGGTGCAGGCCGCGCTGGACGACGAGGCCCTCGGGTCCTCGGGCACGGCGCTGCAGGATGTGCTGGACTACCTGCTTCGGGCATCGCCGGCTTTCTCGCTGCGCGGCGGCACCCGCGAAATCCTGCGCGGCATCATCGCCAAGGGGCTCGGACTCAGATGAACGAACAGCAACGCATGCTCGCCGATACGGTCGGGCGCCTGTTTCCGGGGATCGCGGCAGAGCAGCGCGGGCACGGCGCGCGCGGGGACTTCGCCGGCGCGTGGGAGCGCGTGCGCGAGCTCGGCATCGACGAGGTGCTGGTACCGGAGGAGGCGGGCGGCTTCGGCGGGAACTGGCAGGATGCGGCGGTCGTGATGCATGCCTGCGGCCAGCACGCGCTGCCGCTGCCGGTCGCAGAGACGCTGGTGGCGCGCAAGCTGCTCTGCGGCACCGACATTGCCGCGCCGCCCGGGGCCGCGATCACCCTTGCCGCGTGCGCCGGAGCAAGCGTTGCACCGGGGGGCGTGACGCTGCGCCTCTCCAGTGTGCCCTGGGGCGGGGGCGAGGCCTGCGTACTGACCGCTTTCGAGCACGAGGGCGTGGAATACCTCGCGCTGTACGACACCGCGGCCGCGTCGCAGCGGCGCGCGCGCGATTGCGCCGCCAGCGAACCGCGCTTCGATCTGGTGCTCGACGAGAGCGCGCTGCTGGCGTCCTGCCGCTGCGAGCACGCACGGCGCGACCTGCGCGCCTGCGGCGCATTGCTGCGCGCGGTGCAGACGGGTGGCGCACTGCAGGGAGCGCTCGCGCTGACCATCGCGCACGTCAACGAGCGCGTGCAGTTCGGGCGCGCACTGAGCAAGTTCCAGGTCGTGCAGCACCAGCTGGCGCTGCTGGCCGAGGAGGCCGCCGCGGTGAGCTGCGCGGCGGGAGCTGCCTGCCTTGCCGCCGATACGGGCGATGCCACCCTGGCGATCGCCTGCGCGAAGCTGCGTGCCAACCGCTCCGTGCACCAGGCCACCTCGATCGCGCACCAGTTGCACGGCGCGATCGGCTTCACGCGCGAGCACGCGCTGCACCATTTCACGCAGCGCCTGTGGGCGTGGCGCTCCGATTTCGGCAACGACCGTTTCTGGGCGGACAGCCTGGGACGGATGGTGACGCGCGGTGGCGCCTCGAACCTGTGGAGCCGGGTCACCGGCTGAAAGGGAGTGTAACGATGATCGACATGCCGGAGCTCACCGACGCGCGTCTCACGCTGGACGACGCCGGTGTCGCCACGCTGATCCTGGCGCGCGACGATGTCCGCAACGCCCTGACCGGCACCGGTCTGATTCCCGACATCGTGAATACCTGCGACTGGATCAACCGCAACCGCGCGGTCGGCGCACTGGTGCTCACCGGGGATGGCAGGGCCTTTTCCTCGGGCGGCAACATCAACGGGATGCGCGACACCAGGGGGGGGCTTGCTCCCGAATGGGCCCCTCGCGGGGCCCATTTCTTTGGTTCGCGAAAAGGTTGCGCCGTGCTGGCACGCGGCTTGCTGTTGCACCGTGAATCGGGACGACGACGGAAAATTGGCGCGACAGCAGCATGGCGGTATCGGCAGCAACCACACCCGTGGGCGAGGGAATCGGCCTGGCGCCCCTGGCGGAAATCGCCGCGGGGCTCGCGCTCGTGGTGGTGGTGATCTTCGCGATCGCCTGGGTGCTGCGCCGGCTGCAGGTCGGCGGCGTGGCCGGGGGCGGGCAGATGAAGGTGGTGGCCGGGCTTGCGCTCGGACCGCGTGAGCGGGTGCTGGTAGTCGATGTCGGCGGCACGCAGCTGCTGCTCGGGGTCACGCCGACGCAGATCACGCGCCTGCACGAATTCCCCGACCCGGTGATCAAGGTCCAGCCGGGCAGCGGCGACTTCGCGTTGCGCTTGCGACAGGCGCTCGGCCGGGGCGAGTCATCGTGAGGCTCCGCGCGGGTTCGGCGCGGCCGCTCGGCGCCGCAGCGTGGCTGCTGGCCGCGCTGCTGTTGCTGCCCGGACTCGCGCTGGCGCAGACCGGCGCTGCCTCGATTCTCGATGCCGGCGGCGCGCTCGGCGTGCCGGCGATGAAGGTCACCACCAATCCCGACGGCAGCCAGGACTACACGGTCACGATCCAGATCCTGGCGCTGATGACGGCGCTGACGCTGCTGCCGGCGCTGCTGATGATGGTGACCGCCTTCACGCGCATCATCGTGGTGTTCGCGATCCTGCGCCAGGCGCTCGGCCTTCAGCAGACGCCCTCGAACCAGATCCTGCTGGGGCTGGCGCTGTTCCTCACGCTGTTCGTGATGCAGCCGGTGCTGGATGTGGCCGACGAACAGGCGTTGCAGCCCTACCTGCGCGAGGAGATCGGCGCGCGCGAGGCACTGGAGCGCGTGCGCGAACCCTTCGCGAGGTTCATGCTGGCACAGACGCGCGAGAGCGATCTCGATATGTTCCTGCGCATCTCGGGCACCGGCCCGGTGGCCGGGCCCGAAGCCGTGCCGTTCATGGTGCTGGCGCCGGCTTTCGTGACCAGCGAGCTGAAAACCGCGTTCCAGATCGGTTTCCTGCTGTTCGTCCCGTTCCTGGTGATCGACCTCGTGGTCGCCAGCGTGCTGATGGCGATGGGCATGATGATGCTCTCGCCGATGATCATCTCGCTGCCGTTCAAGATCATGCTGTTCGTGCTGGTCGACGGCTGGGCGCTGGTCATCGGCTCGCTGGCCTCGAGCTTCGCAATCTAGGGAGCGCCACGATGAGCCCCGACATGATGGTGCAGCTGCTCGGCGAGGGCTTCCTGCTGATCGTGCTGATGGTGAGCGTGCTGATCGTGCCCAGTCTCGTGGTGGGCCTGGTGGTCAGCGTGTTCCAGGCCGCCACGCAGATCAACGAGCAGACGCTGAGCTTCCTGCCGCGCCTGCTGACGACCCTGGTCACGGTGATGGCGGCCGGACCCTGGCTGCTCGCGCGGCTCATCGAGTTCACGCGCCACGTCACCGACACCTTCGCGCTGGTGCTCGCCTGAAGCCATGATCGATCTCGCGCTCCCCGCGCTGTCGCAATGGCTGGGCGCGTGGCTGTTCCCGCTGTTTCGCCTGAGCGGTTTTTTCCTGGTCGCGCCGGTGTTCGGCATGCAGCTGGTGCCGGCACGGATCCGGCTGGGCCTCGCGCTGCTGGTGACCGCACTGCTGGTGCCGCTGCTTCCCGCGCTGCCCGCCTTCGATCCTCTGTCGCCGGCGACGATGCTGCTGATCGCGCAGGAGCTGCTGATCGGCCTCGGGCTCGGCTTCGCGATGCAGCTGTTCTACCAGGTCTTCGTGATGGGCGCGCAGCTGATGGCGATGCAGATGTCGCTCGGTTTCGCCTCGATGGTCGATCCGGCCAACGGCATCAGCGTCACGGTGCTGGCGCAATATTTCACGGTGCTGCTGACGCTGGTTTTTCTCGCCAGCAACGGTCATCTCGCGATGCTAGAGGTGCTGCTGGAGAGCTTCCGCTACCTGCCGGCAGGCTCAGGGGCCTTCGGTCCCGAGCCGAGCTGGACCCTGGTGTCGGCGGCATCGTGGCTGTTCTTGAGCGGCTTGCTGCTCGCTCTGCCCACCGTGATCGCGCTGCTGGTCGTGAACCTTGGCTTCGGCGTGATGACGCGCGCCGCGCCGCAGCTGAATGTATTCTCGCTCGGCTTCCCGGTCTCGATGGTGTTCGGGCTGTTCATCGTCTGGGCCAGCATGCGCGAGTTCATGCCGCGCTTCGACACGCTGTCGGCGCAGGCCTTCGCGCTGATGCGCCAGCTGGCCGGCGTGCCGTGAGAGGTCGCGCACCCCGATGTGTGGTGCGCGGACATTCTCCCCCGGTCGGAGAGCGGAACAACAATCCCACCGATCAAGGTGAGTGCCGGCGCCGCCACGCGCTCGGTGTCTGGCCATATCGGCGC
>JAKJFB010000669.1 GCA_022705125.1 Pseudomonadota bacterium | reverse complement strand
GTCGGCGAACGCACCGAACAGCCCCTTGCGTCGCTCGCGCTCCTCGGCGCTCAGTCTGGCGGTCCAGAAGTAATAGGTGCGGGCGATCGGACCCAGCCACGTCGGCAGCGTCGAAGCATCGTAGACATACCCGCGCGCGCTCAGCACCTCGAGCAGCTCGGGACACCAGCTGAAGCCCGGACCGCGAAAGCCGTTCGGGCGCACGCCGGTGGCCGCCTCGATCGCATCGTCGGTCGTGTCCACCTCGCGTTCGAGCTGTTCGCGGCTGTACAGGTGCAGCCACGGCTCGTGCTCGAACGAATGGTTGCCGACCTCGTGCCCCGCCGTCACGATCGAACGCAAGGCCGCGTGGTTGCGCGTTTCGGCAGCATCGGCGCCGACCACGAAGAACGTGATGCGCAGCCGCTCGCGCTCGAGCACATCGAGCACGTACGGCACCACTGCGTCCAGGTACGACGGCCGCGTCTGCCAGCCCGGGTCGCCGTGGATCTTCATGTACGACCACAGGTTGTCGAGGTCGAGCGAGAGGCTGGCGAGCGGACGGCTCATGCGGCCTCCATGCGGGAGATCAGCTCGGGCAGCCGGGACTGCACCACACCGAGCGTCTCATTGACGTTGAGCGTGCCCTGCGCGATCTGCGCGGAGCTGAGCTGGAAGACCCTGGGCATCGACGTGACGAGCGGCGGCATCGCACGCGCCGTGTAGTCGAGCGTCGAGATCGCAAGCACCCTGCGCGCGCGCGCGACCTTGAAGTCGATCACGTCCCGGCGGTCGAAGTGCGGATACATCCATTGCAGGGCGGCCAGCGACTGTTCGGTGAACTGCGCGTCACTCGCCGACCATGCCGCATCGTCCTGCGCCAGATAGCGCGGCAGATAGACGAGCGAGTGGCCGCCGAAGCGCTCGCGGTCGACCAGCGCCGTCATCTCGATGATGCCGGTCAACGGGATCCCCGGATCCGTGATGTTGGTCACGTAGTACGGCGACAGCGGGGTTCGCGTGAGCAGCGCACCGCAGACGATGCCCTGGTAGATCACGCGCTCGAGGCGCTCACGCTCGTCGTCACGCAATTGCGGACAGGTCTTCGCGAACACGCTGGCTGGCACGGTCGAGACGACCCGGTCGAACGACAGTGCACCGCCATCGACCAGGGTCACGTCGACGCCCTCACCGGTGTCGACGATACTGCGCGCCGTGGCGCCCCCGATGAACTGCACGCCCGCCGCATCGAGCGCCTTCGACAATGCGTCGAGCACGACGGCATAGCCACCGTCGATGTAGCCGAACATCTCCTCTTTCAGGCCGGAGCGGCGCGCGGCGTACATGCGTGCGATGATCGCCCAGATGAACGCGGCGCTGGCGATCCGGTAGTTTTCGCCGAGCTTGCTGCGCAGCAACGGCAGCCAGATGCGCTCGAGCACACGATCGCCGGACCAGCGCCGCAGCCAGTCGACCGCGAGCTCGTTTTCCAGCCGGCGCACATCGCGCAGTTTCGAGGCCAGGAAGATGGTGCCGCCCAGGCGCAGTTTGTCGGGCAGCGACAAGGGCGGAAAGCGCAGGAACTCGACGCTGTTGGACATCGAGTGCAGAGCGCCGTCGGTGAAGAACCCGGTGCGCGTACGGCCCCAGCGCAGGCGATCCGTCAGGCCGAGCTCGTCGACCAGTGCCCGCGTGTTCAGGTCCGACAACAGCATCACGTGGTAGAACCGATCCCACGTGAAGTCGCCGATGCGCATCGCATCGGCCAAGCCTCCCGCGGTCGGGGCGGCGTCGAGCAGCGTCACGCGGGCGCCGCGCTGACGCAGGCGCAGGGCCAGCGTCATGCCGAGCAGCCCGCCCCCCACGACGCCG
>JAKJFB010000668.1 GCA_022705125.1 Pseudomonadota bacterium | reverse complement strand
ATCGACAAGCACCGCGTCGAAATCTTCTACACCGCGCCAACGGCGCTGCGCGCGCTGATGCGCGAAGGCGAAGAGCCGGTGAAAAAGACCTCACGCGCCACGCTGAAACTGCTCGGCACCGTCGGCGAGCCGATCAATCCCGAGGCCTGGGAGTGGTACCACCGCGTGGTGGGCGAGGGGCGGTGTCCGGTGGTCGATACCTGGTGGCAGACCGAGACCGGCGGCATCCTGATCGCACCGCTGCCGGCGGCGATACCGCAGAAACCCGGTTCCGCCACCCGACCCTTCTTCGGCGTAGAACCTGCCATCGTCGATGCCAACGGCGTCGTGCTCGAAGGCGCCTGCGAGGGCAACCTCGTGCTGCTCGATTCCTGGCCAGGGCAGATGCGCACGGTCTACGGCGATCACGCGCGCTTCATCGATACCTATTTCAGGACCTATCCCGGCACCTATTTCACCGGCGACGGCTGCAGGCGCGACGCCGATGGCTACTACTGGATCACCGGTCGCGTCGACGACGTGATCAATGTCAGCGGCCACCGCATCGGCACCGCGGAAGTGGAAAGCGCCCTGGTGGCGCATCCGAAGGTGGCCGAGGCCGCCGTGGTGGGCGCGCCGCATGAGCTCAAGGGCCAAGGCATCTACGCCTACGTCACGCTCAACGCCGGCATCGCGGCGAGCGAGGAACTGCGCAAGGAACTGGTGGCCTGGGTGCGCAAGGAAATCGGTCCCATCGCCTCGCCCGACTGGCTGCAGTGGGCACCGGGCCTGCCCAAGACCCGCTCGGGCAAGATCATGCGCCGCATCCTGCGCAAGATCGCGGAGAACGCGCCGGAACAACTGGGCGATACCTCGACCCTGGCCGATCCATCGGTGGTGGAGAGCCTGCTGCGCGAGCGCCTGGTGCGGTAGCCGCTACGCGCCGCGACGGCAGCGTCACTTCTCGACGAAGGCGCGTTCGAACACGTACTGGCCGGGCGTGCCGATGCGCGGCGCGGCCACGAAGCCACGCGCATCCAGGATCGCGCGGAAATCGGCCAGCATCTGCGGGCTGCCGCAGATCATGGCGCGATCCCGCGCGGCATCGAGCGGCGGCAAGCCGAGATCGACCAGCATCCGGCCAGAATCGAGCAGGTCGGTGACGCGGCCACGGGTGCGGAAATCCTCGCGACTCACCGCCGGGTAGTAGTGCAGTTTTTGCCGAATCATCTCGCCGAGGTATTCGTGCTGCGGCAGCTCGCGTTCGATGTAGTCGCGATAGGCCAGATCCGCCACGCCACGTACGCCGTGCGTCACCACCACGTGCTCGAAACGCTCGTAGGTGTCGGGATCCTTGATCGTCGCCAGGAAAGGCGCGAGGCCGGTGCCGGTGGACAACAGGATGAGGGTGCGGCCCGGATGCAGATCGGAGATCAGCAGGGTGCCGGTGGGCTTGCGGCTGATCAGGATCTCGTCGCCTTCCTTCAGGTGCTGCAGGCGCGAGGTGAGCGGGCCGTCGGGCACCTTGATGCTGAAGAACTCGAGCTGTTCCTCCCAATTCGCACTCGCGATGGAATACGCGCGCAGCAGCGGCTTGTCGTTCACCATCAGCCCGATCATCACGAACTGCCCGTTCTCGAACCGCAGCCCGTCGTCACGCGTGGTGGTGAAGCTGAAGTAGGAATCGGTCCAGTGCCGCACCGCGAGGACGGTTTCGGTGCCGAGCGATTTGGACGCAGCGGGCGTAGCAGACATGCGTGAACAAGCAAGAGCGGGGCGCGCATTCTACTGCACCACCGCTACCCCATCCTCCAGACAGACCGTGCGCCGTTGCCCCAAGCGTCGCAGCAGGTTGCACCTCGCCCGCAGAGC
>JAKJFB010000667.1 GCA_022705125.1 Pseudomonadota bacterium | reverse complement strand
GTGACCATATCGGCGACGTAGACCGGGAAGCCGTAGTCCGCCTTGTCCGTCAGCCAGTCGCTGCGCCCGCGCCCGACCACGTCCGGGCAGACGACGCGGTACTCGCCGGCGAGCGCGCGCGCGAGATCGTCGAAGTCGCGGCCGTTGCGGGTGAGACCGTGGACACAGACCAGCACGCGCCGATTCGTCGGCTCGCCCCATTCGGTGTAGGCCACGCGGTGCAGGCCGTGCGGCCCGCTGCACAGCACATGCCGGGCGCGCGGCTGGAGCAGCGGTTGCGCGGCGCGCACACGCTCCGGCTCCACCGCGGCACGCTCGGCCGGGGTCGTCGGTGCGGACGGGCTGAAGAACTTCTTGAGCGAATCGAGCAGGGACATGAGGGGCGGGCACTCGGAACGGGTTTCGGGTCGCTGCAAGTCTAGCCCGAAGCGGCGGATCCGGGACACAAGCCCGCCGCCCTCAGCGACCGTGCCAGTAGCGCGGCTGCATCTCGCGCTCGGCGTTCACCTGGACGCCCTCCTCCGGCGCCGCCGCGAAGTCGATCCGGATCGCACCCTGCGCATCGGTGCGCCAATTGCGTGCCCCTGCCTCCGCCCAGCGCGCCCACACCTCGGGGTGGGGATGGCCGAAGCTGTTGCGGCTGCCGGCGGAGTGGACCGCGTGTTCCGGGAGGGTCGCGTCGACGAAGGCGGCCGAGGACGACGAGCGGCTGCCATGGTGGGCGCTGACCACGACCGCGGCGGAAAGGCTTGCCGGTGGCTGGCGGGCGATCAGCTTGGCCTCGGCGGCGGTGCCGATGTCGCCGGTCAGCAGCAGCGCGCCGGCGGCGCCAACGACGCGCAGCACGCAGGAGGCGTCGTTGTCGTGCGGACTTGCGCCCGCGCCTGCCGGCTCCTCGCTCGGCGCGCGCACGGGCGCCGGATGCAGAATCTCGAAGCGCACGCCATCGCGCTCCCATGCGGGCACGCGTGCGCAGTCCGCCGGCTCGCGCCCGTGCGCCAGACGGGCCGCCCAGGCTGCGCGTTCGCGCGCATGGACGGCCTGTCCGGCCAGCACCGTGCCCACCGGCAGGCCGGCGAGCAGCGAGGCCGCGCCGCCCACATGATCGGAATCCGGATGCGACAGCACCACCCGATCCAGCCAGCGCACGCCGGCCGCGCGCAGCCAGGGCAGGACCACCCGCTCGCCGGCATCGGACTCGCTGCCGAAGGGTGGCCCGCTGTCGTAGAGGAGGTCATGCGCACGCGTCTGCACATGCACCGCGAGACCCTGGCCGACGTCCAGCACCCAGGCGCGGAAACCGCCCTCCTGCGGGCGCACCGGCTGCCAGGACAGCAGCGCCGCGAGCAATGCCGGTGCCGCCAACCGCCCCGGGCTTGCGCGCGGCAGCAGCAGGATCGCCACGGCGGCGAGCGCACCGCCGAAAAGCCACGGCGGCGGCGCCGCGCGCTCGATCATCGCCCTCTCGAGCGCTGCAAGCGGCGCAAGGAAATCCATCATCCACCCCGCGGCGAAGTCGGCCGGCACGAGCAGCAAGGGGATCGGCCAGGGGATCGCGAGCAGCACCAGCGGCGTGACGACGAAGCTCACCAGCGGAATCGCCACCAGGTTGGCGAGCGGCGACAGCAACGGAACCGCCTGGAACTGCGCAAGCAGCAGCGGCACCAGCGCGAAGCTGATCGCGAGCTGCACGCGCAGCGCGGCGCGCCAGCCGGCCGACGGTGCGACACGGCCGCCGAGCACGGCGAGGATCACCGCCACCGCACCAAAGGACAGCCAGAAGCCGGCCGACAGCACCGCCCAGGGATCGACCACCAGCACCACGAGCAATGCGATCGCGAGTACGCGCGAG
>JAKJFB010000666.1 GCA_022705125.1 Pseudomonadota bacterium | reverse complement strand
CGCATCGGGGTGAACACGCCGGTGGCTTTGCCTTCCGGCGCGTGCTCAGGCGCGCACGCAGCTTCGGGTTTCACCTCGCCACGCTCGATGTGCGCCAGGACAGCGCGGTGCATGCGGCGGCGCTCGGCGCTTGCCTGAAGGCCGCCAATCCGACCGGGGTGCGGAATGACGGCGCTCCCGATGCAGCGGCGTTGGCGCCGGATGCGCTCGCCGAACGCATTGCCGCCGCGCGCCAGGTGCTGGATGGCAACTCACCGGCGCGCGAGCCGGAAGATCCGGCCGCGCGCGCCACCCTCGCCGTGTTCCGCACCCTGGCCGCAGCACGCCGCCAGTATGGCGATGCAGCGCTCGGGCCCTACATCGTCAGCATGAGCCGCAGCGCCGCCGACGCACTCGCGGTGCTGGCGCTGGCGCGACTGGCCGGCACCCGCGGCGACATTCCGATCGACGTCGCGCCCCTGTTCGAAACCGTGGCCGATCTGGAAGCCGCGCCGGCAACGCTGCGCTCGCTGCTCGACGATCCGCACTATCGCGCCCACCTGCGTGCGCGTGGCGATCGCCAGGTGGTGATGCTCGGCTATTCCGACAGTGCCAAGGACGCCGGGCTGATGAGTTCACGCTGGGCCCTGCAACAGGCCCAGATCCAGCTCGCCGCGCTGGGGCGCGAGGCCGGCGTGCGGATCGAGTTCTTCCACGGTCGCGGCGGCTCGCTCAGTCGCGGCGGCGGCAAGACCGAGCGTGCCGTGATCGCGGCACCGCGCGGCACCGTCGATGGCTACCTGCGCGTCACCGAGCAGGGCGAGGTCATCCATCGCAAGTACGGGATCCGCGCGCTGGCCTTGCGCCACCTCGAACAGATGAGTGCAGCGGTCTTGCGCGCCACGCTGCGGCCGCGGCCGCCCGAGCCGCGCGAAGCCGCGTGGCGCGAAATGATGGGCGAGATGGCACAGGCCGCGCGCCGGCAGTATCGCGCCCTGGTGCACGAGGACGCCGGCTTTCCCGACTACTTCCGCGCCGCCACTCCGATCGACCTGATCGAACGCCTGCGCCTGGGTTCGCGCCCGCCCAAGCGCGCGGGTTCCGGCGAGGTGGGTTCACTGCGCGCCATTCCCTGGGTCTTCGCCTGGTCGCTCAACCGCTGCGGGCTCACCGGCTGGTACGGCATCGGCACCGGGCTGACGCACGGCATCGAGCGCTACGGCATCGATGCCGTGGCCGAGATGGCGCGCGACTGGTCGTTCTTCCAGGTGCTGGTGGAGGACGTGGAGATGGTGCTGGCCAAGTCCGACCTCGACATCTTCGAAGCCTATTCGCAACTCGCGGGCGCGGCCCATGCGCATTACTTCCCGCGCATCGCCGGCGAATTCACCCGCGCCTGCGAGTCGATCCTGCGGATCAAGCGCGCCGACGAACTGCTGGCCAACGATCGCCGCCTGCGCGAATCGATTCGCCTGCGCAATCCCTACGTCGATCCGATCAGCCTGCTGCAGGTCGATCTGCTGCACCGCTGGCGCGCCGCCGGTCGCGAGGACGACGCGCTGCTGCAGGCACTGGTGAGCACGGTCAACGGCATCGCGGCGGGAATCCAGAACACGGGATAACGGCGGGCGTGCAGAACACGGGGTGAGGGATCGCGGCATCGGCCGCAAATTGTGAGCCGGCTCGTCGCGCAAAAGGCGCCGTTTCACTGGGCGGGGTACTGGGCTGTTGCCCCGCTCCACTCCAAGGGTTACGCTGATCCTGAACAACAATTATCAGGAGTCCGGTTTTGGCCGCTACCGTCAAACTCAGCACCGCCCGCGAACTGGTCGAGGCCGGGTCGGTGCGCCATGCGTCGATCATCGGTCAGGCCGGAGGT
>JAKJFB010000665.1 GCA_022705125.1 Pseudomonadota bacterium | reverse complement strand
TGAGCTGGAGATAAAGATCTTTCAGCAGGAACGGCACGCCCATGAACGGGCCGTAGACGCGGCCCTCGGCCAGCTGCCTGCGCGCCATCTCGTCCATGCGCAGCGGCACGCAGCCGAGCTTTGGGTTGAGCGCCGCGATGCGCGCCAGCGCCGCGTCGAGGATTTCGGGCGGCGTCACCTGCTTCCGCCGCACCAGCTCGGCAAGGCCGAGCCCGTCGTAATTGGCGTATTCGCGGAAAACGGTCATGCGTTGCTCCTTACGTCGGCGGCGGCTCCCCAGCGGTGGCGCCCCGGAATGGCGGCGAACAGCGACTTGGTGTAGGGATGCTGGGGATTGGCGAAGACATCCACCGTGCGCCCGTGCTCCACCACCACCCCGCGCTGCATCACGGCGATGCGGTCGCAGAGGCGCGCGGCTACGCGAAGATCGTGCGTGATGAACAGCATGGCAAGATTGAAACGGTCGCGGATGTCTTCGAGCAGAGTCAGCACCTGCGCCTGCACCGAAACGTCGAGCGCCGAGACCGCCTCGTCGGCGATGAGGATCTCGGGCTCCATCGCGAGCGCCCGCGCGATGCAGAGCCGCTGGCGCTGGCCGCCCGAGAACTGGTGCGGATACCGGTCGAGCGCCGCGCCCGCGATGCCGACCGTCTCGACCAGCTCGCGCGCGCGCTGCAGCGCCTCGGCGCGCGAGACGCCGTAGTTCATCGGGCCCTCGACGATCGACTGGCCGACGGTGCGGCGCGGATTGAGCGAGCGAAACGGATCCTGGAAGATCATCTGCACGCGCCGGCGCACCTGGCGCAGCTTCTCGCGCGGCAGGGCGGCGATGTCCTCGTTGTCGATCAGGATCGACCCGCCGGTGGGATCGGTGAGCCGCGCGACGCAGCGCGCGACCGTCGATTTGCCCGAGCCCGATTCGCCGACGATGCCCAGCGTCTCGCCGCGCTTGAGCGTGAGATCGACCTTATCGACGGCACGCACCTCGCGCCGCGGCTGCAGCATCCCGCCGCCGGCGAAATACTTGCTGACGCCGACGGTCTCGAGCACGCGCTTGCCCTGCGCCATGCGCGCCGGCCGCGGCTCCAGCTTCGGCACCGCGGCGATCAGCATCTTCGTGTAGTCTTCGCGCGGGCACCGCAACACCTCGTCGGCGGTGCCGGTCTCGACCGCCATGCCGTCTTTCATCACCACCACGCGCTCGGCGATGTCGGCAACCACGCCAAAATCGTGCGTGATGAACAGAACGCCGGTGCCGTGCTCGGTGCGCAGGTCCTTCAGCAGCGACAGGATCTGCGCCTGCGTCGTCACGTCGAGTGCGGTGGTGGGCTCGTCGGCGATCAGCAGCGCGGGCTCCAGGATCAGCGCCATCGCGATCATCACGCGCTGGCGCTGGCCGCCGGAAAGCTGGTGCGGATAGGCGTGATAGATCTTCTCGGGATCGGGCAGATGCACGTCGGCCATCAGGTCGAGCACGCGCTTGCGCGCGTCGCCCTTCCAGCGGTGGCAGCGCAGCACCTCCGCGATCTGGCGGCCGACCGGATGCACCGGATTGAGCGCCGTCATCGGCTCCTGGAAGATCATCGACATGCGGCTGCCGCGCAGCGCCCGCATCCGCGCGGCGCTCGCGCGCGTCAGTTCTTCGCCGACGAGGCGCACCGAGCCTTCGGTGATGCGCAGCTGGCCCTTCGGCAACAGGCCCATCACGGCCGACGCGCTCACCGACTTGCCCGAGCCCGACTCGCCGACGATCGCCACGCATTCGCCCGCGTCTACCCGCAGTGCCAGGCGCTCGAACAGCACGCGCGGGGGGGCGCCGGGCAGGATGCGGGTGACGTCGTCGAGCTGCAGCATCGGAA
>JAKJFB010000664.1 GCA_022705125.1 Pseudomonadota bacterium | reverse complement strand
CGGCGCCGAGGCCTCCAAGGGACTTTACGCCAACGAGTACATCCTTCTGCGCTCCGACGAGGGCAAGACGATGCCCGCCCGCTACTATGGCGAGGGCGTCGTGCGCCGCTTAAATATCCCCGTCTCGGTCCGCGCGCCCGGCGGCATCCCCATTCGTCCGCGCAATCTGGAACAGCAGTTCTTCATGGATGCGCTGCTCGACGACAGCATCTCGCTCATCACCTGCTTCGGCAAAGCCGGTACCGGCAAGACGCTCCTCTCCACCGCGTGCGCCCTCCAGCAGATTTTCGAAGAGGGCAACCGCTACGACGGACTCTCAATCTCCCGCCCGGTGATTGCGCTCGGCAAGGACATCGGTTTCCTGCCCGGCTCCCTCGAAGAAAAGATGAAGCCGTGGCTCCAGCCGTACTACGACGCACTCGAAGTGCTCATGCCCTCGAAGCTGCCCAAGGAGCCGCAGTTCGCGTCCAAGAAGGTCGGCAAAAAGTTTAAGAAGAGGGAGGCCTTTGCGGCCGCTCTGCACACGCCGCCTCCGCCGTCGATGCCCGGCGGCATCCCCGGCGCCTCGCTCGCTCCCCTCAAACCCTACGAACGGCTGATCAAGAGCGGACTCGTCGACATCGAGGCGCTCTGCTTCATCCGCGGACGCTCGATCGCGCGCCGCTTCTTCATCCTCGACGAGGCGCAGCAGCTCACGCCGCACGAGGTGAAAACCGTCATCACGCGCATTTCGGAAGGCTCGAAGATCGTGCTCATCGGCGACCCCGCGCAGATCGACAACCCCTATGTGGACTCGCGCAGCAACGGTCTCGTTTACGCGCACAACCGCATGAAGGGCCAGACCATCGCCGCGCACGTCACGCTCAGCAAGGGCGAGCGCTCGCGCCTCGCCGAGCTCGCCGCCGATCTGCTCTGAGTTTTTCTGCGGCAGCGGTGGCGCGCGGCCTTCAGCCGTTTTGCAACTCGTAGCCGAGGATGCTCAACGCGGCCGTCGCGGCGGTGTCGCAACGCAGCACGAGGGGCCCGAGCGTGATCGGCACGACTCCGCGGCTCGCGAGTTGCGCCATCTCGGCCGGTGAAAAATCCCCCTCGGGGCCGACGAGCCAGAGCGCCTTTGAGGGGAGTTTCCCATGCTGCGCGCGAAATGCGGCCAGCGCGGATTTCAGCGACTGCGCGCCGGGGTGCAGGCTGGCCACGAGCTTCAGCTCGCAGTCGGCTGCGGTTTCGAGCGTGGTGGCGAGATTGGCCGGCGGCGCGATTTCCGGGAGCCACGGATTGCCGCACTGTTTGGCGGCTTCGAGCGCGCCCGTGCGCCATTTCTCGACCTTCCGGTCCTGACGGTTGTCGTCGAGGTGCACTTGGCTGCGCTCGCTCGCGAGCGGCAAGATGCGGGCGACGCCGAGCTCCGTGGCGTGGCGCACGATGTCGTCCATCACGGAGCCCTTGGGCAACGCTTGCGCGAGCGTGATGGCGCAGGGCAGGGGCGCGCTCTGGCGCGTGGCGCGCACGGCGAGCGTGGCGGCCTGCTTGCGGTTGCCCGTCAGTTCGCACTGCCACTCTGTGCCGTGGCCGTCGAAGGCAACCACCGGATCGCCGAGCCGCGCGCGGTTGACCACGACGAGATGGTGCGACTCCTCGCTGGAGAGGACGATCTCGGTGCTCCCGGCGGCGGGAGGTTGGCAGAAGACGCGGAAGTCGGGCATGGGCGTGTGAGCGCAGAGCTCAGCGAGCGAAGGCTGTAAGTGTCGAGGCTGGAAAACAGTAAGGGCGCTGGTGTGAACCAGCGCCCTTGCCGACTTATCAAACTACGAACTATAAACTGCCAAAAAGAACAGGTAACTGACGCCGAGTAAGACGAAGCACCTGTGGGAAC
>JAKJFB010000663.1 GCA_022705125.1 Pseudomonadota bacterium | reverse complement strand
TGGCGATCTTCTCGCGTCAGCCTGGCGAGGCCGCGGAGCAGGAGATCCGCACCGCCTGCCGCTCACCGGCCCAGCAAGTGATGCGTTTCGCGCTCGACGTCGCGAACCGCGACAACGTGCTCGAGATCATGGCCCGGGCACAACGGGCGATGCGCGCACCGGACCTCGTGATCTGCATGGCCGGCATCGGCGCCACCCGGCGATTCGTCGACATGCCGTTCGAGGTGTTCGATCGCATGCTGCAGGTGAACCTCTACGGCACGCGTCACGTGATCGAGGCCGTGCTGCCCGGCATGATCGCGCGCGGCCGCGGCACGCTGGTGCCCGTGGCTTCCCTGGGAGGCTTCGTGCCCGTGTACGGCTACACCGCTTACGGGACCTCGAAGTTCGCGGTGCTGGGCCTCGCACAGTGCCTGCGCTACGAGCTCGCGCCGCTGGGAATCGAGGTTTGCTGCTTCTGTCCCGGGCAGGTCGCGACGCCGGGACTGGCCGCCGAGGCGCAGACCCTGCTGCCCGCGGCCGGGGCGCTCAAGCTGGCAGGCGGCACGCTGCCGGTGGAGCCCGCAATCCGCGGGCTGCTGCGGGGCATCGAGCGCGGCCGCCCCGTGATCATCCCCGGCGCACGCGCGAACCTGGTGTACTGGCTTTGGCGCCTGACGCCGATACGCCTCTGGAACGCCATCACGGACGCGATCGTGCGCGTCGCGCTGCGTCCCGCCTCACCGAGCGCGGACGGCGGGGCGGGCCCAGGGCCGCGCTGAGTTTGCTGTCGGCCCGGCGATCGACGACGCGAACGCCCGAGCGGAAGCGCATCCGCTTCCTGTCAGGTCTTCGCCTGCGTGGCCTGGCGACGCCAGCGCCGCGGCGCGCAGCCGAAGCTCGCGCAGAACCAGCGCGAGAAGGCGCTGGAACCGGAAAAGCCGAGCATGACCGCGAGATCGGCTACGGATTGCTGCGGATTGCCCAGATGGCGTTGCGCGGCCTCCCGGCGCAACGCGTCGACCAGTGCGGAGAAACTCGTGCCTTCGCGCGCCAGCCGCCGGTGCAGCGTGCGCCGGTCGATGCCGATATAGCGCGCGACGAGCTCCGCGCTGCAGCGCCCGCTCGGCAGCAGTCCGAGGATCAACTGCGCGGTGCGCTCGCTTTGGGTGGGCCGGCGCCGGGCGGCGCTCTCCAGGTATTGGCGAATCGTGCGTAGCGACTGCGGGTCCGCCATCGGCATGGCCCGATCCAGCTCGCTGGCGCGGCAGGTCAGCCCGTTCAGCACGCTGTTGAACTGCACGCCGGTACCGAAGGCCCGGCGGTAGGGCGCGAGATCGCGCGGCGGCTCGTGCATGAAACACACGGCCAGCGGCGACCAGCCCGGGCCGAGGAATTCCCGGACGGTGCGATACAGCACGCCGACCGCGAGCTCGATCCCCTGGCGCATCGGACCCTGCGTGCGCGCGAGGATCTGCTCGCGGATCACGACGATGCCGTTGGCCTCCTCGATGTCGATCAGGATCGCCTCGTTGTGCAGGTGCATGGTGCGCTGCAGGCAATGCAGTGCATCGCGCACGGTGGGCTCTTCGCGTGCCGCCAGCGAGATCAAGCCGAGGTTGGAAAGGCGCCGCGACATCGCCATGCGCAGGCCGAAGTCTTCGATACCCGCCGCATGCGCCGAGGACTCGAGCAGGGCGTGCAGCCGCAGCACGGGAATCTTCAGGTCCGGGTCGTCCAGGCAGCGGACGTCCAGGCCAGCCGCCCGCAGCCGGGCGAAGGGATCCAGGCCAACGGAGCGCGCGACCTCGGCGTAACCGGTCAGCGAGGCGCTGCGCACGTGCGTGAACGGCATGGATCGGCCCTGCAGCGTCGGGTGTCCCGAAATGTAAAGTC
>JAKJFB010000662.1 GCA_022705125.1 Pseudomonadota bacterium | reverse complement strand
GCGCGATCTTCAGCGCGGCGAGCGCGAGCGGCGCTCGTTTGTGATCCGGCCTTGCATGCAGGACGACGCCCGGCGATTGCCGGGCGTCGTTTTTCGAGACGGGCTCCGGCGCAGGCGGTGCCGTCGGTGCAATGGAGAATCCCGCGAACGCTCGTTTGCAGGAAAAGATTAGCCAGACTAGACTAAACAAGTGTCCGAGGAGGCCTCCATGCAATCCGTAAATATGCTGCAGGCAAAGTCATCCTTGTCCCGCCTGGTGGAGGCGATCGAGTCCGGCCGGGAGCGCGAGATCGTCATCGCCCGCAACGGCCGTCCTGCCGCGCGGCTCGTTCCGATGGAGAGCGCGTCCGTGGGGCCGCGCATCGGGGTGGCCAAGGGCAGGTTCGAGGTGCCCGACGACATCGACGCCAGCAACGAGGACGTCGCCAGGCTGTTCCTCGCCGGAGGCTGATCTTGAATCTGCTTCTGGATACGCATGTCGCGCTGTGGGCCATCACCGACCACCCCAGGCTGCCGCAGGCCGCGCGCGATCTGATCCTGTCGCCCAAAACGACGGTATGGGTCAGCGTCGCAAGCGTCTGGGAGATCGCCATCAAGCATGCGCTCGGGCGTGGAGACATGCCGGTGTCCAGCCGGGATGCCGTGTGCTATTTCACCGCCTCGGGGTATCGCCTCCTGGCGATCGAGCCCGAGCACGTCGTGGCGGTCGAGACCTTGCCCGCGCATCATCAGGACCCTTTCGACCGTCTTCTGGTGGCACAAGCACTGGTCGAGCCGATGCGCCTGGTCACGCACGATCGTTTCGTGGCGCTCTACAGCGACACCATCATCAAGATCTGAATCTCCGGAGTCCGACATGCGCCGACTGCTTTCCCTCCTCGCCCTGCTTCCCCTTGCCGCTGCGATCGCAGCCGGGCCGCAGACCACGACCTTGCCCTCGGGCGTCACCGTCGAGACCTACCGCGTGGGCGAGACCGGCGCGCCGCCGACGCTGGCCGACGTGGTGCGGGTGCATTACCAGGGCACGCTCGCCGACGGCAAGGAGTTCGACAGCTCCTACAGCCGCGGCCGCCCGGCGGAGCTGCCGCTGGAGGCCCTGGTGCCGTGCTGGAAGGAAGTGCTGCAGCAGATGAGGCCGGGCGGCGCGGTGCGCATCGTATGTCCGCCGGAGACCGCCTACGGCAGTCGCGGCGTGCCCGGCCGCATCCCGCCCGACAGCACGCTGAACTTCGTGATCGAGCTGCTCGAGGTCAAGCGCTGAGGCGGTCGGTGCCGCGTCAGGCGGTGGGTGGGCGCTCGCCACCGGCCCCCCGCAGCGCGGCCAGCTCGGCGCGGATCGCGCGCAGTTCGGCGACCACCGCGTCGTGGTCCACGCCGACCAGCTCGCGGGTCTGCTCCTGCTCCTCGTGTTCGACCGCGCTCATCGAATCGACCACGATGGCGATGAAGAGGTTGAGCACGGCGAAGGTGGTGAGCAGGATGAAGAGGACGAAGAAGATCCACGCGTAGGGATAGGCCTCCATGACCGGGCGGGCGATGCCCATCGACCACGACTCCAGGGTCATGACCTGGAACAGGGTGTAGAAGGATTCGCCGATGCTTCCGAACCACTCCGGGAAGCTCGCGCCGAAGAGCTTGGTGCTCATCACCGCGGCGACGTAGAACACGAGCAGCAGCAGGGTGAGCACCGAGCTCATGCCGGGGATGGCGCGCAGCAGCGCATTGACGACCTTGCGCATCGAGGGCACCACCGACACCAGGCGCAGCGCGCGCAGGATGCGCAAGGAGCGCAGCACCTGCAGGCCTTCGCCGGTGGGGGCGAGGGTGATCGCGACGATGGTGAAGTCGAACACGTTCCAGCCGCTGCGGAAGAAG
>JAKJFB010000661.1 GCA_022705125.1 Pseudomonadota bacterium | reverse complement strand
CCCGCCGGCGTGGCTGCTGAACCTCGAGGCCGATCCGCGCGCCGACGTCGAGATCGGGCGGCGCCGCATCCCCGTGCGGGCGCACATCGCCGAGGGCGCCGAGCACGAGCGGCTGCTGCCCGTGGCGCACGCCTACAATCCGCACTGGAAGGGCTACCAGGAGCACGCGCAGCGGCGCATCCCGCTCGTCGTGCTGACGCCGTGAACCGCTTCTGCAGCAACTGCGGCGCCGCGCTGGCCGCGCCGCCGGACGGCACGACGCGCTGCGCGGCCTGCGGTGCGCTCGCCCTTGCCGGGCCCAAGGTGCTGGTGTCCTGTTTCGTGTTCCAGGGCGACAGGCTGTTGTGGATGCGTCGCGCGCACGACCCGCAGCGCGGTTTCTGGGCGGTGCCCGCCGGCTTCATGGAGCTCGGTGAGACGCTGGAGCAGGCCGCCGCGCGCGAGTTGCGCGAGGAGACCGGGCTGGCGCTCGATCCGTCCGTTCTCAGGCTCTACAGCCTCGGCTCGATCACGCAGATCAACGAGGTCTACGTCGCGTTCCGCGCCTCGGTCGGCGAGGCCTGCTGCGCGCCCGGACCGGAGGCGCTGGACGTGCGCTTTTTCTCCGAAGCCGAGCTGCCGTGGGACCAGGTTGCCTTTCCGCGCGCCAATTATTCGATCCAGATGGCCTACGACGACATCCGCCGCGGGCGCTTCGGACTTTATCTCGCGCAGCACGATCGCGGCGAACTGGTCGACCAGTTTGAGCATCTGGTGGAATCCGACCGCTGCTGAGCGGTTTCTGCGCGGCGCGCTTTTGCGTATCCTTGACGGCTTTTCACGGGAGTTCCAGCGCATGGGCCTGTTCGATTTCGCCCCCGGACGCGAGGGCTATTACGGAAAGTACGGCGGCGCGTTCCTGCCCGAGATCCTGCACTCGACCATCGAGGAGCTCAGCGCGGGCTTTCGCGCCTGCAAGAACGACCCGGCCTTCTGGCAGGAGTACCAGCAGCTGATGCGCGAGTACTCGGGGCGCCCGACGCCGGTGACCTACCTCGCGAACCTTTCGCGCCAGTTGGGTGGCGCGCGGATCTACGTCAAGCGCGAAGACCTGAACCACACCGGCTCGCACAAGATCAACAACGTGATGGGGCAGGGCCTGCTGTGCAAACGCCTTGGCAAGACCCGCGTGATCGCGGAGACGGGCGCGGGCCAGCACGGCTTCGCCACGGCCACGATGGCGGCGAAGTTCGGCTTCCGTTGCCGCATCTACATGGGGGCGGTCGACATCGCGCGCCAGCGCCCCAACGTGTTCTGGATGGAGAACCTCGGTGCCGAAGTGGTCTCGGTCGAGGACGGCCAGCGCACGCTGAAGGACGCGATCAACGAGGCGATGCGCGACTGGGCGACCAACATGGGCGATACGCACTACGTGCTGGGAACGGCCTGCGGCGCGCACCCCTTCCCGGAGATGGTGAGCTGGTTCCAGTCGATCATCGGCCTCGAGGCGCGCGAGCAGATCCTCGCGGCCGCGGGCAAGCTGCCCGATCGCGTCTATGCCTGCGTCGGTGGCGGTTCGAACGCTATCGGGCTGTTCCAGGGTTTCCTCGACGATGCCGGCGTGGAGCTGGTCGGTTGCGAGGCCGGCGGCTTCGGGCCCGGCAAGGGCCTGCACGCCTCGCGCCTCGCCTACCACGACGCCTCGGTCGGCGTGGCCCAGGGCTTCAAGACCTTCTTCCTGCAGGACGAGCAGGGCAACATGCTCGAGACCCATTCGGTTGCGGCGGGCCTGGACTACATCGGCGTGAACCCGATCCTGGTGTGGCTGTGGGAGCAGGGCAAGGTGCGTTTCGAGGCCGCGACCGATGCCGAGGTTGCCGAGACGCTGCGCCTGGT
>JAKJFB010000660.1 GCA_022705125.1 Pseudomonadota bacterium | reverse complement strand
GTCGACGCCGATCTTCGCCGGCGAGAAGGTGTTCGACGCGAACAAGCACGTCGTCGACGTGCTCGGCGAGCGTGGCGCGCTGCTGCACCATGCGCCGCTCCGTCACAGCTACCCGCACTGCTGGCGCCACAAGACGCCGGTGATCTTCCGCGCCACGCCGCAGTGGTTCGTGAGCATGAACCGCAACGGGCTGCTCGATACCGCGCGCGGCGCGATCGAGGACGTGCAGTTCGTGCCCGCCTGGGGCAAGGCGCGCATCGAGGGCATGGTCGCGGACCGCCCCGACTGGTGCATCTCGCGCCAGCGCACCTGGGGCGTGCCGATCGCGCTGTTCGTGCACAAGCAGACCGGCGCGCCGCACCCGCGCACCGCGGAGCTGATCGAACAGGCCGCCCAGCGCATCGAACAGGCCGGCATCGACGCCTGGTTCGCGATCGACCCCGCGGAGCTGCTGGGCGAGGACGCCGCGCACTACGACAAGGTCACGGACACGCTGGACGTGTGGTTCGACTCCGGCGTCACGCACGCCTGCGTGCTGACGCGCCGCCCCGAGTTGCAGTTCCCCGCGGACCTGTACCTGGAGGGCTCCGACCAGCACCGCGGCTGGTTCCAGTCGTCGCTGCTGACCGCGAGCGGCATCCAGGGATGCGCGCCGTACAAGGGCGTGCTGACGCACGGCTTCACGGTCGACAGCGCCGGGCACAAGATGTCCAAATCGCGCGGCAACGTGATCGCGCCGCAGCAGGTCATGAAGACGCTGGGCGCCGACATCCTGCGCCTGTGGGTCGCGGCCACGGATTACCGCGCCGAAATGGCGGTGTCCGACGAGATCTTCAAGCGCACCGCGGACTCGTACCGGCGCATCCGCAATACCGCGCGCTTCCTGTTGTCGAACCTGGCGGGCTTCGACCCGTCCGCGCACGCGCTCGCCGGCAAGGACATGCTGGCGCTGGACCGCTGGGTGGTGGATCGCGCGGCGCAGTTGCAGCGCGAGATCGTCGAGGCCTACGGCTCGTACCAGTTCCATCTGATCTACCAGAAGCTGCACAACTTCTGCGTCACGGATCTCGGGGGCTTTTACCTCGACGTGATCAAGGACCGCCAGTACACCACGCGCGCCGACAGCGTGGCGCGGCGCTCGGCGCAGACCGCGCTGTACCACGTGCTGGAGGCGATGGTGCGCTGGATCGCCCCGATCCTGAGCTTCACCGCCGACGAGATCTGGCGCTGCATGCCGGGCGAGCGCAGCGCGCCGGTGTTCGCGGCGCAGTGGTACGAGGCGCTCGAGGAACTGCCCGCCGACGCACAGCTCGGCCGCGATTTCTGGCAGCTGCTGATGCAGGTGAAGGGCGAGGTCAACCGTGAACTGGAGCGCCAGCGCAACGAAGGAGTGGTGGGCGGCTCGCTGGCGGCGCAGGTGACCGTCTACTGCAACCCTGCGCTGGTCGCGATGCTGGGACGCCTGGGCGAGGAGTTGCGCTTCGTGTTCATCACCTCCGGCGCGAGCGTCGCGCCCGAGGAGCAGGCGCCCGCGGCGGCCGTCGCCACCGAGATTCCCGGCCTCGAGGTGCTGGTGAGCGCCTCGACCGCACCGAAGTGCGTGCGCTGCTGGCACCATCGCGAGGACGTGGGCAGCCACGCCGCGCACCCCGAGCTCTGCGGCCGCTGCGTCGAGAACGTCGACGGCCCCGGCGAGACGCGCCGCTATGCATGACCGGACCAAAATTGTGGATCGGGCTTACGTGGGTCCGGCTTTAGCCCGACATTGCCATATCCTTGCGGGTTCGGCTTCGCCGAACCCTTGTCGGGCTGAAGCCCGACCTACAGCCCGACCCACAGGGGTTGGCTCATGAGCAACGCGCGCTGGTATCTGCTCA
>JAKJFB010000065.1 GCA_022705125.1 Pseudomonadota bacterium | reverse complement strand
GAGCTCCGCACCGCTCGAGGACACGAGCCTCGAACTGTGGAACCGCAACATCGCCATCCTCGCCACCGGCTACTTTCTGGTCACGCGCGAGGCCTTCCGGTTGCTGAAACGCCAGGGCTGCGGCGGCGCGATCGCCTTCATTGCCAGCAAGAACGCGCTGGTGGCCTCGCCGAATGCCTCGGCGTACTGCACCGCCAAGGCGGCCGAAGTGCAACTGGCGCGCGCGGTCGCGCTCGAGGGCGCGCCGCACGTCAATCCCGACGCCGTGCTGCGCGGCTCGAAGATCTGGGGCGGCGAATGGCGGCGCGAGCGCGCCGAGGCCTACCGCATGGACGAGAGCGAGCTCGAGGAGCACTACCGCCAGAGGAGCCTGCTCAAACGCAACGTCTTCCCCGAGGACATCGCCGAGGCAGTGTATTTCCTGGTCTCGGACCGCTCCGCCAAATCGACCGGCAATATCATCAACGTCGACGCGGGACATGCTCCCTCGTTCACGCGCTGAGAGGAAACGCAACATGACCCTCTTCACCCCTGAATTCATCGCCGGGCAAAACCTGACTCACGCCGCCGCACTCGCCAGCGACTATGCCGCGCTCGGCGAGCAACTAGCGCGCTCGGGATTGGACATCGAGGCCATCACCGCGCGCGCCGCCGCCTTCGCGGTCGCCGTGCCGAGCTGGGGCGTGGGCACCGGCGGCACACGCTTCGCCCGCTTTCCCGGCCCAGGCGAGCCGCGCGACATCTTCGACAAGATCGAGGATTGCGCCGTGATCAACGAGCTGACCCGCGCCACCCCGACCGTGTCGCTCCACATTCCATGGGACAAGGCCGAGCCACGCAACGTGTTCGAGAAACTCGAGGACTGCGCCGTGATCCAGCGCCTGGTGCGCTGCACACCGCGCGTCTCGCCGCACTTCCCCTGGGACTGCGTGTCGGACTATGCGGCGCTGCGCGAGCACGCCGCGGCACTGGGACTGGGCTTCGACGCGGTGAACTCGAACACCTTCCAGGACCAGCCGGGACAGCCGCTGTCATACCGCTTCGGCTCGCTGACGCACACCAGCGCCGCGGTGCGCGAGCAGGCGATCGCGCACAACCTCGACTGCATCCGCTACGGGCAGGCGCTCGGTTCGCGCGCGCTGACCGTGTGGATCGGCGACGGTGGCAATTTCCCCGGGCAGCAGCACCTCGTGCGCGCGCTGGAGCGCTACCTCGATTCCGCGCGCACGATCTATGCCGCGCTGCCTGCCGACTGGCAGATGTTCATCGAGCACAAGTGCTACGAGCCGGCCTTCTACTCCACCGTGATCCAGGACTGGGGCACCAGCGTGCTCTGCGCCATGCAGCTCGGCGAAAAGGCGCGCTCCCTGGTCGACCTAGGACACCACGCCCCCAACGTGAACATCGAGATGATCGTCGCGCGGCTGGTGCAGTTCGGCAAGCTCGCGGGCTTTCACTTCAACGACAGCAAGTACGGTGACGACGATCTCGACAGCGGCTCGATCAACCCTTACCAGCTGTTCCTCGTGTTCAACGAGCTGGTCGATGCCGAACAGCGCCAGGTGCCGGGCTTCGATCCCGACTACCTGCTGGACCAGTCGCACAACGTCACCGACCCCATCGAGAGCCTGATGAACTCGGCGGCCACGGTGCAGCGCTGCTACGTGCAGGCATTGCTGGTGGACCGCTCAGCGCTCGGTGCCTGTCAGGATGCGAATGACGCGCTGATGGCCGGCAACACTCTCAAGCGCGCCTTCCACTGCGACGTCTCGCCGATCCTGGCGGAAGCACGCCGGCGCGCCGGCGGCGCGATCGACCCGATCACCTGCTACCGCGCGGCGCGCTACCGCGAGCGCCTCGCGCCGGCCCGACCCGCCGTCGCGGGCAGCGGCTCGGGCATCGTCTGACATGGCTCGCGTCGTTACCTGCAACGAGGACCTGCGGCTGCTCGCGAAACGCCGCGCGCCGCGCGCGATCTTCGACTACGTCGACCGCGGCTCCTACGACGAACTCACGATCCGCGACAATCGCGCCGCGCTGGACCGCATCCGGCTGCGCCAGCGCGTGATGGTCGACGTCTCCGGGCGCAGCACCGCGAGCACGATGCTGGGCCAGCCGGTCACGATGCCGGTGGCGCTTGCGCCGACCGGGCTGACGGGACTGATGCACGCCAACGGCGAGATGCTCGCGGCGCAGGCCGCCGCGGAATTCGGCGTGCCCTTCGCATTGAGCACGATGTCGATCCTCTCGATCGAGCAGGTGCGTGCGGGTACGCGCGAGCCCTTCTGGTTCCAGCTCTACGTGATGCGCGATCGCGGCTTCGTGGCCGAACTGATCGGGCGCGCGGTGGCGGCCGGGTGCCCGGCGCTGATACTCACCGCCGACCTGCAGGTGCAGGGACAACGCCACCGTGATCTCAAGAACGGGCTCACGGTGCCCCCGAAGCTGACGATGGCAAACCTGCTCGATATGGCGCTGAAACCCCGCTGGGCGCTGGGCATGCTCGGGGCGAAGGGCCGCAGCTTCGGCAATCTCGCCGGCTATGCGCCGAGCGGACGCGGGCTCGCCACGCTGTCGCAATGGATTGCCGGACAGTTCGATGCCTCGCTCGACTGGGCCGACGTCGAGTGGGTGCGCGGCCGCTGGCCGGGCAAACTGATCGTCAAGGGCATACTCGATCCCGACGACGCACGGCACGCGGTGCGCGCCGGTGCCGATGCGATCGTGGTCTCGAACCACGGCGGGCGCCAGCTCGACGGCGCGCCTGCGGCGATAGACGCACTGCCCGGCATCGCCGACGCGCTGGGCGGGGAGGCAGAACTGCTCTGTGACAGCGGCGTGCGCAGCGGCCAGGACGTACTCAAGGCTCTGGCACTCGGGGCACACGGCACGATGATCGGCAAGGCGTTCCTGTACGGCCTCGGCGCCATGGGCAAGGCCGGCGTCACGCGCGCGCTCGAACTGATACGCAACGAACTCGACGTCTCGATGGCGTTGACGGGCGTGAGCCGGTTGGGCGATGTCGATCACAACGTGCTCTGGTGAACCAGGAATTCAGGAAGAGCTCAGGATGCAGGCCGGCGCCACGCGCGAATTTCAGGGAGTTCGCGGAGAATCGGCGATCTGCGCCGTGGCGATCTCCGCCAGCGCCAGCACCGCGGTGAGCCCCGGCGACTCGATGCCGAACAGGTTCACCAGCCCGGAGATGCCGTGCTCGCGCGGACCGTCGACGCGGAAGTCCTGCGCGGGCTCGCCGGGGCCGGCGATCTTCGCCCGGATGCCGCAGTGCGCAGGCGCGAGCTCGCGCCTGCCGATGCCCGGGTAGTAACGCGCGATCGCCGCGCGGAACGCCGCCTCGCGCCCCTCGCCGAAGCAGTAGTCGATGCCGTCGATCCACTCGACGTCCGGACCGAAGCGCGCCTGTCCCGCGAGATCCAGCGTCACGTGCACGCCCAGCCCGCCGGCTTCCGGCATCGGGTAGACCAGGCGGCGGAACGGCGACGCGCCCGCCAGCGCGAACCAGTGGCCGCGCGCAAAATGCGCCGGCGGCACCCATGCGGGCGGCGTGCCTAGCGCCGCGGCAACGTGTGGTGCGCGCAGTCCGGCGCAATTGATCACCGTGCGGCAGGCGATGCGCACCGGTTCCGCGCCGCCGACGTCGAGCCGCAGCCCCCCGTCCGTCACTGCGCCCCCGAACACGGGGCTGCTGCACACCAGCGTGCCGCGGGCGCGCTCGAGATCACCCAGCAGGCTCGTCATCAGTGCGTGGCTGTCGACGATGCCGGTCGACGGCGAGAGCACGGCGGCAATCGCCTCCACCTCGGGCTCGAGTTCGCGCCACTCGGCACGTTCGAGCACGCGGAGGTCATCGACACCGTTGGCGCGCGCGGTGTCGAGGTAATGCATCAGCGCGGGAACTTCATCCGCATGCGCCGCGACCAGCAGCTTACCGATGCGCCGGTGCGCGATGCCGCGCTCGGCGCAGTAGCGGTAGAGCATGTCCCGGCCGGCCACGCAGGCGCGCGCCTTCAGGCTGCCCGGTGCGTAGTAGATGCCCGCGTGGATCACCTCGGAGTTGCGGCTGCTGGCGTGCATGCCGAACTGTCGTTCCGCCTCCAGCACCGTGACCTCGCGACCGGCAAGCGCCAGCGCGCGCGCCACCGCGAGGCCCACCACGCCGGCGCCGATAACCACCGCATCGAGCCGCTCCACCGCGGGACTCGCCTCAGTTCACCACGAAACCGGCACCGCAGATCGGCAGATCGGCGCAGGTGCGGATGCCGGCGAGCACGCCGGCATCCTGGCCCGCCTTGTCGGCTCCGCGCGCGTAGCAGCCCACGAGCTCGAGATGGGGACTGGCGTGGATCGCGATGATCGAGCGCCGCCCGACGTTGACCACGGACCACTGCACGACGCGTAGTTTCATGGCTTCTCCTGTGCTCGACATGATGTGATCCGTCCGGGGGGATCGCCGCACGGACCGTCGCGTCGTCCGTTGGCGCGAAAGAACCCGGGGTGCGTGCTAGAGTACCCGCAAGTTCGTGAAAATGCGCAAGGCAAGCACTCTCCCGTCATGCCCACGTCAGGAAAACAGGCGGCATCGTCCCGGACACGCAGGACGCCGCAGAAGGGCGCCACCAGTGCCAGGGGCGAGGCCTCGCTCAAGCTGATCATCGACACGGCCGAACGACTCATGCTGGACGAGGGCTATGCCGCGGTGAGTTCCCGCCGCGTGGCCAAGGAGGCCGGCCTCAAGCCTCCCCTGGTGCATTATTACTTTCCTGCCACGGACGACCTGTTCCTCGCGGTGTTCCGGCGCGCTGCCGCGCGCGAAGCCGGGAAACTCGACGACGCCGTGCAATCGGCGCAGTCGCCGGAGAGTCTCTGGTCGGTGTACTGCAACCAGGAGCAGACCGCGCTCGCGATGGAATTCATGGCCCTCGCGAACCACCGCAAGGCAATCCGCGAGGAGATCGCCGCGATGACCCGGCGCGAGCGCCAGCGGCGCGCGAGAATTCTCGCCGCGCTCGTCGACGTGGACGCCATCCAGCCGCCCGGCTGCTCGACCGCGGGCCTGAACGTGCTGCTGATCGCGGTTGCCCGCACGCTGGTGATGGAAGCCGGGCTCGGCATCACCCTGGGGCACGATGACGCCAGGCAATTCGTGCAATGGTGGCTGCGGCGGCTGGGCAAACCTTCCGGCTGAGTCGTTTCCACGCCGCTGCGTCTCGCAAGCGCCGATCCGGCGCGCCCACTGCCCGCTGCGGGCGCGGCTGACGCCCCTGTTGACTTTGGATCCACAGCGGCGCTATAAACTGACCACCTGTTCAGCTTTTGGGCAGGAGTGCCCGATCGAGACATCCCCTTGATCCGGACTCCCCGACAGAGGGCTTCATTGTGACGAGCGCAAGGCAGACAGCGGATCCAGGCTTGTTGCGCATCGACCTGGCGCCGCGTATTGGCAGCGAGTTGCGTGCGGATGTCGATGCGCTCCTGAGCGGACGGCATTCCGCGGAGATCCGCGGCCTGCTGGAGCAGCGCGGCGTTGTTGCGTTCCGCGAACTCAACCTCGGCGAGGCCCAGCAGATCGCCTTCACCCGGACGCTGGGGTCCAATACACAGGATTGCGAGATCACCAGGATCACCATGGATCCGCTGGAGAATCCCAAGGCGGATTACATCAAGGGGGCCTTCTACTGGCATATCGACGGCACCATGCTGCATACGCCGATCTTCGCCTCGGTGATGAGCTCGCGGCGGCTTTCCACCACCGGCGGCCAGACCGAGTTCTGCAATACCTATGCTGCCTGGGATGAGCTGCCGGAAGCCGAAAAGCAGGCACTGGCCACGCTGAAAGTCGTGCACATGTTCGAAACGGCACAGCGCTGCGTCAAGCCCGAACCGAGTTATGAAGAATTGAAGAAGTGGCAGCAGTACCAGCCCAACACCCTGCCACTGGTATGGACCCATCGCACCGGGCGCAAATCGCTGGTGCTGGGTTCCACTGCCTCGCACATCGAAGGCATGGATCTGCGCGAAGGCTGGGCCTTGCTGACGCGACTGCGGGAATGGGCCACGCGACCGGAGTTCGTCTATCGCCACGAGTGGAAGCTGGGCGACCTGGTCATCTGGGACAACACCGGCACCATGCACCGGGCGCTGCCGTACCCGCTCGACAGCGGCCGCCTGATGTACCGTACCCAGATTGCCGGCGACGAGCCCTTCGCCTGACGCTCGTTCGCGTCCGGGCGCGAGATCGCTCAATCAGGAACCTGTTCGAGGTCGCACCCATGTCCGAAAGCGCTCCAGTTGCCCTGGTTACCGGTGCCAGCCGCGGTGCCGGTCGCGGGATCGCTCTCGCGCTGGGAAGCCATGGCTGTACGGTCTACGTCACGGGCCGTTCGGAGACGCGCGACGATTCGCCACTGCCCGGAACCATCTACGAGACCGCGGAAAGGGTAACTGCGGCCGGGGGTACCGGCATCGCGGTGCGCGTCGATCACGCGCTCGACCACCAGGTAAAGACACTGTTCGAACAGGTGCAACGCGAACAGGGTCGGCTGGACATCCTGGTCAACAACGCCTGCGCCATTCACGACGACCTCACTGCTCCCGGGCCTTTCTGGGCAAAGCCGCTCGGCATAGCGGGAATGCTCGACGTCGGTCTGCGCAGCAGTTACGTGGCGAGCTATTACGCCGCGCCACTGATGGTGTCACGGCGCCATGGACTGATCGTGTTCACCTCGGCCTCCGGTTCGGTCCACTATGTCTACGGCCCCGTCTACGGCGCGCACAAGGCCGGCATGGACAAGTTTGCCGCCGACATGGCCGTGGATCTGAAGGACTTCGATGTCGCCGCCGTATCGATCTGGATGGGTGCGCTGAAGGCAGAGCGCCTGCAGATGCTGATCGACTCTGCCCCGGAGAAATACGCCCACCTGGCAGGGATCACCGAAACGCCGGAGTTCACCGGCCACGTGATCTGGGCGCTCTACAACGATCCCGCGCTGCTGGAGATGAGCGGCCGGACGCTGATTGGCGCGGAAATGGCGCTGAAGTACGGCATCACGGACGAAGGCGGACGCCAACCGGTTTCCTGTCGCGATACCCACAAGGTCGAGCCGCGCGTGCAATACCCGTACATCATCCGCTAGCCCGCAGGCGAATCCCCGCAAGGAACAGACCATGAGCGACACGACTCTCGAACAGTTGCGACAGGACGTCCGCTACCTCATGGACCGCAGCGCCATCCTCGACTGCATCGCCAGCCACGCCCGCGGTCACGATCGCCACGACATCGAGTTGCTGACCCGCGCCTACCACGAGGATGGCATCGACGAGCACGGCTTTGCCATAAACCCCGGCCCCGAATATGCCCGGTGGGCCAACAAGGTGCACGCCAAGGGTTCCCTGCTCCACACGCACAACATCACCACGCACACCTGCGAGATCGACGGTGATGTCGCGCACTGCGAAAGCTATGTGCTGGTGATCCTGCTCAACAACGACGGTGAGAGCGCCCGGCTGATCAGCGGCCGCTACATCGACCGGCTGGAACGGCGCGAGGGGGAATGGAAGATAGCCCTGCGCCGCAGCACCGTCGATGTGCTGTTGTCCGGCGACGCATCCATCCTGAAGATGCCGTTCTTTCACGACCAGGGCTACACGAAGGGGCTGCGCGACAAGCGCGATGTCTCGTATCAAAGACCGCTCGGCCTGGATGAGACACCGCAACGGTGGTAGGTCGCCGGATACCGATGACATGAAGCCGGCTCGATGTCGCCGCACTGGACCGATCACGAACGCGCCCTGGTGCAAGCGACGGAAGTTCTGATCGATGTGGCGATTGTTTCGGACGCGACCCGGGATGCGTTTGCACAGCGATACGACCACGCGCAACTCATCGAGCTGCCCCTGCTCGCAGGCCAGTTCTCCACCGTGGGCTACTTTCAGAATGCCCTGCGCATTCCCCTGAGCCCTGCCAATCAGCGCCTGCATTCCCGGTAGTCGACGGTGCGCGGCATCCGCTGACCACCATTCCCGCCCGCGTGGTTGTGCACAATCATCCGGGCACCGCACTTGGCCGAGCAACGGGCCTTGTCCTTCCCGGCGGCGTATCGGTACAGGCGACAACAACTCAAAGGGAAGATGCCACGAGGAACGCAGCCAACGACGCACTCCTCGAGCGCCCTCTACGCGGGCCGCCCGGAGACCCGGGCGTCCCGGAAATTGATCTCCATCAAGCTTTGTTCACACCGCGGGGCACCTACCCGATTCGGGTAAGGACGGCTCCGGGCCCGGATTCAAGAATGAACGCGCCTTTACCCATAAACAGCCTCCAGCAAAAGGGACGAGCGCATGAAATTTTCGATGATCGTCGAGAACCAGACCACCGACAAGAGCCGCGCCGGCGACCGCCGCATACTCGAGGAAACGGTGGAGCTCGCGCTCGCCTGCGAGCGCGAGAACTTCGACGTGTTCTGGAGCGTCGAGCACACCGCGCTCACCTATTACTCGCACGCCTCGGCGCCCGAGACCATGCTGGCCTTCATCGCCGCTAAGACCGAGCGCATCGGCATCGGTCACGGCGTGGTCTGCCTGCCGCCGGCAATGAACCACCCGGTGAAGGTCGCAGAGCGCATCGCGACGCTCGACATACTCTCGCGCGGGCGCGTGCACTTCGGTGTGGGCAAGGGCGGCACGCAGCAGGAATCGGGCACATTCGGCTACAACCTCGACGATCTGCCGGAGCAGATCGACGAGTCGATGTACCTCATCCCGAAGATCATGGTGGAGGAGGAGATCGAGCACGACGGCAAGTGGATCAAGATCCCGCGTCGCCCGATCCACCCCAAGCCGCTGCAGGAGCCCCACCCGCCGATGTACCTCGCCTGCACCAACACCGAGACGCTCACGCGCGCCGGCGGGCGCGGCATGGGCGCGCTGGTACTGGGCTTCGGCGGCCCCGAGGAGATCGCGAAGAAGAACGCGGTCTACCGCGAGGCCTTCCGCAACCGCAAGGCCGAGGACCAGGTCGGCTATCGCCCGAACGAGCACCTCGCGGTGCTGTGCCCGGCGATGGTGCTCGCCGACGGCCAGCAGGCGCGCAAGATCGGCATCCGCGGCCAGCGCTTCTTCACCGAGTCGCTGGCGTACTGGTACAGCGGCGGACCGAAGCCCGACTGGGAAGCGTGGGAAGACGACACGATCACGACCACCACGGGCGAGACGATCATCAAGACGCGCTGGGCCTCGGAAGAGCTCGTCGTGGACTTCAGCGATTCGAGTCTCTCGATGATGAATCCTAACCACGCCTACGGCACGGTCAGCGACTGCATCGGCTACGTGCAGCGCCTGGTGGACGCCGGCGCCGACGAGATCCTGTTCATCTGCCAGATGGGCACGGTGCCGTTCTGGGCGCAACTGGAGACGGTGCGCAACATCGGCCGCCACGTGATCCCGCACTTCCGCAGCCAGTACACGGGCCGCTGAACAACCGTGGGCGGGTTCGGCGTTGCCGGACCCTTGCGGCGTAGGTCGGCGTTCATGCCGACAGGTGCCTTGTCGGGCTGAAGCCCGACCTACTCAACCCGATAATGTCCTTCGAGGAAGGCGGCCTTCACGTTCAGCTTGTGCAGCTTTTCGCTGGCGTTGCGTGGCAGCGGCATCGTCGATAAAGCGATGTACCTCGGCACCTTGTAGGCGGCCAGCCGCTCGCCCAGATGCGCGCGCAGCGTCGCGGCATCCAGCACGGTGCCGGGACGCAGGTAGCACACCAGCGCGAGTTCCTCGCCCATGCGCGGATCGTCGACGCCGAACACCACCGCCTCCTGCACCGCCGGGTGGCGGTAGGCTGCATCCTCGATCTCTCCGGGGTAGATGTTCTCGCCGCCGCGGATCACCAGTTCCTTGGTACGACCGGTGATGTGCAGGAAACCGTCGCCATCGATGAGACCCACGTCGCCCGTGCGCATCCAGCCGTCCTGCGTGAAGAGCTGCGCGTTGGCCTCTGGCTTTTCCCAGTATCCGGGCGTGCACACCACGCTGCGCAGCTGGATCTCGCCCTGCCGCCCGCGCGGCAATTCGCGCCCCGCGTCGTCGACAAAGCGGATGTCGATGATCGGCGACACGACGCCGGCGCTCTTCGGTGACAGGTCGTAGACCACGCCGCTCATGGTGGAGGTGACCGCCATGGTCTCGGTCATGCCGTAGCCGGTCGAGCGGCTGGGATTGCCGAGCTTCTCGCTCATCAGCTCCGCCAAACCGGCCGGCGTGGCCGCCCCGGCCGCCGAGACGCGGATCAGCGAGGACGTATCGTAACGGTCGAAGTCAGGGTGGCTCAGCAGGTCCTTCAGGATGGCCGGCACGCTGGTGAAGCCGGTGACCTTCTCGCGCTCGATCAGCTCGAGCGCCGTGCGACTGTCCCACTTGTACATCATCACGACTTTCTGCGCGGTCTGCAGCGGCAGGATCAGGCCGCTCAGCAGGCCGGTGGCGTGGAACAGCGGCACGGTAAGGATTGGCGTCTCGCGCGTCGCGCCGCCGCGGAACTCGCGCTGCCCCTCGAGCTGCGCCAGCAGGAAGCCGAGGAAGTACATGTTCATCAGCGACTGCGTGATAGCGATGTGGCGGTGCAGCACCCCCTTGGGGAAACCGGTGCTGCCCGAGGTGTAGAGGATCACGCTGGAATCCTCGGCGCTGGCCGGCGGCATCGTGTACGTCCCGCCCTCCCCGCGCGCCAGCGCGCCCTCGAAAGCGTGCACGCGCGCGCCGGAACGGAATTCCGCGCCGGTGCCGGCCACCAGCACGTCGATGTCCAGCGAATCGTGCACCTCGGCGAGCAGGCCGTAGCGCGGCTCGTCACAGATCAGGCAGCGGGCGCCGCAGTCGCTCAGCGCGAAGCGCAGCTCCTCCATCTTGCCCCAGCTGTTCACCGGCACCACGATGGCGCCGACCAGCGCCGCGGCGGTGAACGCCACCGACCACTCGGGGCAGTTGCG
>JAKJFB010000659.1:1556-1878 GCA_022705125.1 Pseudomonadota bacterium | reverse complement strand
ATCCACGATCTCTCCCCGTTGCGCTCTCTCTGTGCGCCACCGCTCAGCGCGTGACGATCTGTTGTGCCAGGTAATCCGCCAGCGCGTCGGCGCCCACGCGGCACTGCTCCGGCCCGCCCTCGCGCAGCCCACGGACGCTGACCTCGCCGGCGGCCAGCTCCTCCTCGCCCACGATCAGCACCAGCGAGGCGCCGCTGCGGTCGGCCTTCTTCATCTGCGCCTTCATGCGACCCTCGCCGCAATGCATCTGCAGCCGCAGCCACGGCAGGCGATCACGCAGCTGCTCGGCGAGCACGAAGGCGAAACGCTGCGCCGCCGCGTC
>JAKJFB010000659.1:278-1546 GCA_022705125.1 Pseudomonadota bacterium | reverse complement strand
GTAGGCGTGCGGCTGCGCGCGGTCCGGCGACTGGCTCCCGGCCACCTCGAGCAGCAGCACCAGGCGCTCCAGGCCCATCGCGAAACCGACGCCCGGCACCGGCGTGCCGCCCAGCTGTTCCACGAGGCCGTCGTAACGCCCGCCCGCGCATACCGTGCCCTGGGCACCCAGGCTGTCGGTGACCCATTCGTACACGGTCTTGCCATAGTAATCGAGGCCGCGCACCAGCGCCGGGTTCACGCGATAGGCGACCCCCGCGGCGTCGAGCAGCTCGCGCAGGCCGCGCATGTGTTCGCGCGATTCCTCGTCGAGATGATCGGTGAGTTGCGGCGCGCCCGCCAGCAGCTCGCGCGTGCCCGGATCCTTGGTATCGAGGATGCGCAGCGGGTTGCTGCCCAGGCGCCGGCGGCTGTCCTCGTCGAGCTGCTCGGCGCGCGCGGCGAGGTAGCCGACCAGCGCCTCGCGGTAATTCGCGCGGGCGACGCTGCTGCCCAGCGAATTGATCTCCAGCGTCACCAGGCGATCGATGCCGAGGCGGCGCCACAGGCGCGCCAGCAGCAGCAGGTGCTCGGCCTCGATATCGGGCCCCGGCAGCCCGAAGCTCTCCACGCCGATCTGGTGGAACTGGCGCTGGCGCCCCATCTGCGGGCGCTCGTGGCGGAACATCGGACCCAGGTACCACAGCCGCTGCGGCAAGGTGTGCAGCAGGCCGTTCTGCAGCACCGCGCGCACGCAGCCCGCCGTGCCCTCCGGGCGCAGCGTCAGGCTGTCGCCGTTGCGGTCGGTAAAGGTGTACATCTCCTTCTCGACGATGTCGGTGACCTCGCCGATGGAGCGCTGGAAGAGCTCCGTGGGCTCCAGCAGCGGAAAGCGGATCTCGCGGTACGCATAGGCGTGCAGCAGCGACGTCACCTCGTGCTCGATGTGCTGCCAGAGCGGGGTCTGGGAAGGCAGAATGTCGGGCATTCCGCGGATGGCCCTGAGTTGCTGCAACGCGCTGGTCTCCGGTTTCAACAGGCGAACCGCCGGCGCCGGGGGCAGGCGGAGCAAAAAAACATGCGCACGGTATAGCCGGAATCAGGCTTTGGCAATGAGGCTCCCGGCGGCGGAATCGCGCGCCGCGGCCTGCTCGGCCAGCGCGGCGCGGATTGTCTGCTCGAGATCGTCGATCAGCGAGCCGGACTCCACCTTGTGATGCGGCTTGCCGCCGACGAACACCAGGTTGCGCGGCGCGCTGCCGGTGACGCCCACGTGGGCCTCGCGCGATT
>JAKJFB010000659.1:0-239 GCA_022705125.1 Pseudomonadota bacterium | reverse complement strand
CCGCCACGTCGAGCGGCTCGCGCACGTCCTCGAGGCGACGCTCGAGCTCGTTCATCGTCGCGATCACGTCGAAGTTCTGCCGCGAGCAGCTCGGGCAGGCCACGAAGTTTATGCCCTTGGCGCGCAGGCGCATGCTTTTCAGGATGTCCCAGCCGACCTTCACTTCCTCGACCGGATCGGCCGCGAGCGAGATGCGGATGGTGTCGCCGATGCCGGCCCAGAGCAAGGAGCCGATGCCG
>JAKJFB010000658.1:1510-1883 GCA_022705125.1 Pseudomonadota bacterium | reverse complement strand
AGCCTGCGTCGTGGATGCGCGTGGTTGCCGCAGGCAGCATGTTGCCCTGCGGGTTGCCGGGCACGCCGTGATGCAGGTCGTACGAATGCGATGCGACTTCGACGAGGCCGGAGCGCACCATCTCGCGCACCTGTCGCCAGCTCATGAACGCGTCGCGCGACACCGGATGGCCTTCGTAGTCGATGTCCATGCCGTCGGGGGTGTCCATCCACTTGCCGACGAGTGCGATCACCGACGGATATCCGAACAGGCGCAGCACCGGGAACACCCGATGGTAGAAGCTCGCATATCCGTCATCGAACGTGAGCAGCACCGATTTCGCCGGCAGCGGCTTACCGCCGTTGCGTGCTTCGATCACTGCGGACAGGCTGAC
>JAKJFB010000658.1:0-1500 GCA_022705125.1 Pseudomonadota bacterium | reverse complement strand
TGACCGGCGTATAGCCGTTGTCGCGCAGCCAGGCGAACTGTGCGACCAGCGCCGACGACTCCATGCCGTAGCGCCCGATCGCATTCGAATCGCGCGGATTCAGGTCGTCGTCGATCTCGTGATACGACAGCGCGACGAAGCTGTCGGGGGGTACCGTCGATTGACGAGCGGGCGCGGGTGCCGGCGCGAGGCTCAGCAGCAACACGAGTGTTGCGAGTGCGAGTCGCGACAGGAACGCGCAGGCTGCGCGCGGCCCGTGTTCAAAGAACAGCGGCGGGGTCACAGGAACCTCCAGTCGAGCGTCAGCGAGAAGAAGGTACGTCCGGTGCCCACGCCGTCGTAGGGCTGCAGCAGCCGGCCGATGCCGTAGCGCAGCGCGAGGCGGCGGTCGAGCTCCCAGGCATGGTCGTAGCGCACCGACCAGATCGGCCCGGCCGCATATCCTTGCTGCCAGTAGCGGCCCGCGCCAACCGACAGCCGCTGCTTGAAGTTGTTCTCGTAGCTGCGCCACGTCGTCCATTCACCGGCCACCTCGAGCGTGGCCGACGTGTCGCGCGCCGGATTGAAGTAGGGGGCGCCGTCCCGGCTGTTGCGCGAATTCCAGAGACCCAGCGTGGTCTCGAGCTTGAAGCGCGGGCCGGTGATCCAGCGCTCGTTCCAGTTCGCGCTCGCGATGTGGCGCGTGTTGCCGTCGCTGAAGCCGAGCCGCCCGACGCTGCCCGAGAATCGGCGCGACTCGTTGACCGCGTACTGAGCTTCGGTGCCCAGTTCGTTGGCCCGGATGCCCTGCAGCCAGGCGCGCAGCGGAATGTTGTTGGTGACCGACTGTCCCTGCGCCGAAACACGCCAGTGGTCGTCGGGCTGCCAGCGGCCGGACAGCGCCAGCCCTGCGGGCGCATTGCTGCCGGCATTGGCTTCGGCCGTCAGGCGCAGGTCGCGGGCGCGATACTCGGCGCCGGCGCCCATGCGGTTCCAGCCGATGCCCGTGCCGTCGATCGTGGCGCGTGCGTTGTAGGTGTGCGCGAATGCCCGCCAACGTTGCGCCAGCGGCGCCGAGTACAACCAGGTGTCGACACGCCAGTCGCGCGCGCCGGTGGGCGATCCCGTCGTCGAACGCGCGTAGCCGGCATCGACATACAGTTCGGGTGATTGGTGCACGGCCCAGGTCTCGGCGGCGCGCTTGACGCGTGCGTCGTCGGGCCGGTCGGCCCGCGCACGCTCGAGCTCGCGGCGCGCGGTGGCGAATTCATGCAGGTCCAGCAGCGGGCCGATGCGCTCGGCGCGAAGCCCCGCGCTCTCGGGGTCGCTGGCCAGCGCGCGTCGGTATTCCTCGTCGGCACGGCGTGGCCAGCCTCTGGCCTGTGCAACGGACGCCGCGAGGGCGCGCGATTCGGCGCTGTACGGGGCGTCCTCGATCACCTGTGCTGCCAGCGCCTCGGCGTGGGCCGGCCGATCAGTGAACACGCGCGCCAGCGCGGCCATCGCGCGCGCCGTCTGCGC
>JAKJFB010000657.1 GCA_022705125.1 Pseudomonadota bacterium | reverse complement strand
GTCATCCGCCGGAAGTATTCGAGCGCCTGGAGGCCCACGATGAGGGCGACGTGGTCATGTCGGTGGTGACGTATGCCGAATTGCGTGCCGGGCTTTCGATTCACGCCGCAGGCAGAAGCCGCGATGAGCAGGCGCTCTTGCTGCTTGCCCGGCGTATCCCGGTGCTGAACTTCGATGCGGCAGCCGCTGAACGCTACGGCATTTTGCGGGCGGCGGTGCGCGATCGGCGCCGTAATGCGCTCGACCGCCTGATAGCTGCCCATGCAATCAGCGTCGGAGCCACCCTGGTCACGAACAATGAAACGGACTTTGTTGATTACCCTGGCATTGAGGTAGAGAACTGGGTTGCACCGCCAAGAACAATCTCCGAGCCCCCGCCGAGATCGACGCGAGGTCCTGCTTCCTCCGCCAGGAAATCCGTTCCGCGACGAGTCGCTTCACGCCCGAAGCGTTGATGCACTCTGCAACCGCCGCGGCGCTTGCATCCGGACCACGACCACGGCTACATTACCTCCAAGCGCCGATTTGAACCTCAGCTTGCGGGCGCTCTAAAAATGCAGCTAAAGCGGTCTTCTCCGGAAACCCGCTTTGGCACGCAAGCCGAGCGGGTTTTTTGTTTTCTGGACTACGCATCGCGAGTGGGCTGAACAGCTCCGCCAACCTGCCGACCTGGGCAAGGTGGTATTCCCCGCAGGGGGAGATGTGGCCGTAAGGGCAACCAAGCAGGTTCACCTGTGCCTCCGGCTCCTCGCGTCGCGTGCAAACAAGCGAAGGAGCACACGATGGCTACGCATGACGATTCGATCCGCAACACCCAATCGTTCTCGACCGGGGAACTGACAGTCCTGGGGCTGTTCTACACCGGTGTCCGCGCGCGCCTGCTGCGCGCTCGGTACCAGCTCGATCCGTGGGCCGTGGTGCAGCGGCACCGCCATCTGCCGCGCGAGGAGTTCCTGCGCGTATCCGAACAGGCCGAGCGAGCGGCGGCCCATGCGCGTGTGACGGAAGCGGCTGGGAGGTTCGTATGAGCGCGCCCGTTACGGCGAAGTTGCGGCGGGGGAAGGGGGTAAGCAAAAGTGGTGTGAGCAAACAGGGAGGCCCTTGTACGCATGAATGCGGACCCACGGAGACAAGTCCGCCTGAAGGTGGAGCCACAGGAAGGCGGAAGAGTCCGAATAAATCCGGACCCACGGGCGACCGCTTTGCGGGGATCGGGGCCTACGGGTTCAAAAAGGTGCAGGTGGCGTTGCTGGCCGCGCTGGTCACCGAGGATCCGCTGCTGTTGATCGGGCGCGCGGGCACCGGCAAGACCTACCTGCTGAACAGCATCAGCGAGGCGCTGGGACTGGAGCATCGCCACTACAACGCGAGCCTGATCGCCTTCGACGATCTCGTGGGCTTTCCTTACCCCGACGACGCGCGCGAGAGCATCCGTTTCCTGCAGACGCCGGCGACGGTGTGGGGCGCGGAGTCGGTGCTGGTCGACGAGATCAGCCGCTGCAAGCCCGAGCACCAGAACCGGCTGTTCTCGTTGGTGCACGAGCGCCGCGTTCAGGGCATCGCGCTGGAGAAGCTGCGCTACCGCTGGGCGGCGATGAACCCGGCCGGTGCCGAGCAGGACGGCGGCGAGTACCTCGGCAGCGAGCCGCTGGATCCGGCGCTCGCGGACCGCTTCGCGATCGTGGTCGAGGTGGGCGACTGGAGCGATCTCAGCGAGGCCGAGCAACGCCTGGTCGCGAATCCGGCCGGCGAGGGCTCGCTGGCCCGCGATGGCGGGCGGCTGCGTGCCGACATCGCGCGCTGGCGCGGCGAGTTCGTGGCGCGGCTGCCGCAGTGTCCGCTGCAGATCGTGGAATACGCGCGCATCGTCACCACCGAGCTCGG
>JAKJFB010000656.1 GCA_022705125.1 Pseudomonadota bacterium | reverse complement strand
CACCATCGCGATGGTCGACGAGTCGGACGCCGAGGCGAAAGGCCGTTCACGCGAAATCCTGGCCGAGATCCGGCGCCGCCGGGAGGAGCTCTCCACCGATGACAAGGACACGCTCGCGAGCAGCGAGCACGTGAACAAGCTGAAGGCGGACCTGAAGCAGCTGGAGGAACAGAACGAGCGGCTGCGCGCCGAAGGCGAGAAGCAGCAGGGCACGGATGTGCGCCGCTTCACCGGCGACGGCGACCGCCAGTACCTGACCGGCCTCAAGCTCGGCGGGCGGCGCATCCTGGTGCTGCTGGACCGCTCGGCGAGCATGCTCGACAACACCCTGGTCAACGTGATCCGCATGCGCAACATGCCCGAAACCGTGCAGCGGCGCGCGCCCAAGTGGCGCCGCGCGGTAGCGACCGTCGACTGGCTGAGCACACAGCTGCCGCGCGACAGCGAGTACCAGATCTACGTGTTCAATACCGGGGCCGCGCCGGTGCTGCCCGACACCGCCGGCAAGTGGCTGCCGGTGGCGAACCGCGAACAGCTCGACAAGGCGATCGCGGCTCTCGACGCGGTAACGCCCGCCGCGGGCACCAGCCTGCTGGGTGCCTTCCAGGCCGCCGCCGCCATGAACCCCAAGCCCGACAACATCTACCTGATCACCGACGGCCTGCCCACGCAGGGCAGCGGCACAGCAGGCGCCAAGGCGAGTGGCCGCGACCGGCTGAAATACTTCAACCAGGCGCTGAACAGCCTGCCCGACGGCATCCCGGTCAACGTGATCCTCGCGCCGATGGAAGGCGACCCGATGGCGGCCTCGGCGTTCTGGCAGCTCGCGATGGCCACGCGCGGCGCCTTCCTCGCACCGGCAAGCGACTGGCCATGAGGAAGGCGCGGCGCAGCGCCGAGGAATTCAGCCTGTCCTTCCTGGACGTGATCTGCTGCGGCTTCGGCGCGATCATCCTCTTGCTGATGATCACGAAGATCGCCGAGCCGCTGGTGCTCGAGGAAAGCACGCGCGACCTCAGGGGGCAGATCGCCGCACTGCAGGAGGAACTGCACCGGCTGCGCGGCGAATCCGTGGTGCTGAACCGCGACCTCACGGCGCGGCGCGAACAGCTGTCGGATTCGCTGGCGGCGGTGGCACGGCTCGAGGGCGATCTCTCCGCGGTCAAGGGACAGTACCGCGCGAGCAGCACGGACGCCGACGTGAACAGCCGCCTGGTGGGTCAGCTGGAGAGCGCCAGGCAGCGCCTGACCGACGAGATGAAACGCCTGCTCGGCGCGCAGGGCCGGCGGCGCAACGACGCGATCGGCGGCATCCCGGTCGACAGCGAGTACGTGATCTTCATCATCGACACCTCGGGCAGCATGTTCAATTACGCCTGGCCGCGCGCGCAGCGCGAGATGATCAACATCCTCGATCTCTACCCGCAGGTCAAAGGCATGCAGGTGATGAGCGACGAGGGCGAGTACATGTTCCCGAGCTACCGCGGGCAGTGGATCCCCGACACGCCGGCGCGGCGGCGCGCGATCGTGAGCCGCTTCGCGACGTGGAACCCGTACAGCAACAGCAGCCCGGTGGAAGGCATCGTGCAGGCGATCCGCACCTTCCACCAACCGGGGCGCAGGATCAGCCTCTACGTGCTCGGCGACGAGTTCACCGGCAGCTCGATCGCGCAGGTGATCGACGTGGTCGACCGCATCAACAGCGAATCGGGCGGCGAGCGGCTGGTGCGCATCCACGCCGTGGGTTTCCCGACGCAGTTCGCGCGCCCCGACAACCTGCAGGTCACCGGCATCCGCTTCGCCTCGCTGATGCGCGACCTCGCGTGGCGCAACGGCGGCACCTTCGTCGGCCTGAATGACTATCGCTAGCCCGCCGGCGCCGCCTGG
>JAKJFB010000655.1 GCA_022705125.1 Pseudomonadota bacterium | reverse complement strand
GCCGTCGCGATCGGCCTTGTTCAGCACGAAGAGGTCGCCCGCCTCCATCAGGCCGGCCTTGATCGCCTGGATCTCGTCGCCCAGCCCGGGTGCGGCGACGATGATCGTCGAATGCGCGAGCGCGACGATCTCGATCTCGTCCTGCCCCACGCCCACGGTCTCGACGAAGATCACCTCGTAGCCCATCGCGTCCAGCACCAGCATCGCGTCGTAGCTGGCGCGCGCCAGTCCGCCCAGCTGCCCGCGCGTGCCCATCGAGCGGATGAACACGCCCTCGTCCGCGGCGTGGCGCTGCATGCGCACGCGATCGCCGAGGATGGCCCCACCGGTGAAGGGGCTCGAGGGATCGACCGCGACCACGCCGACGCGCCGCCCGCGCCGGCGCTGCTCGGTGATCAGCATGTCGACCAGCGTGGACTTGCCGACACCGCCCGGACCGGTGACGCCGACGAGATGCGCGCGCCCGGTGTGCGGGTAGACCTGCCCGAGCGCGCCGCGTCCGCGCGGATCGTTGTCCTCGAGCCAGCGGATCAGCCGCGCGCCGGCGGCCACCTGGCCGGCCAGCACGCCGGCGACCACGTCCACGTTCAGCAAGCCCCTGCGGCGTCGCGCGCGGCGCGCCACTCGTTCAAGTACGCGACGATCTCGCCCGTAGCGGCGCCCATCGTGAAGATGCGCGCCACGCCGGCCGCGCGCAGCACCGCCTGGTCCTCCTCGGGAATCACGCCGCCCACGATCAGCAGCTTGTCGCCGCCGCCCTTCTGGCGCAGCAACTCCGCCAGCAGCGGGATGTTGCGCATATGCCCGGCCGAGAGCGATGAGACGCCGACCACGTCGACGTCCTCCTGGATCGCGGTGTTGGCGACCATCTCGGGCGTCTGTTTCAGGCCGGTGAAGATCACCTCCATCCCGGCGTCGCGCAGCGCGTGCGCGATCACGGTGACGCCGACGGTATGGGTGTCGAGACCGAGCTTGGCCAGCAGCACGCGGATGGGTGGCTGCGCCATGCTCACACCCCCGCCGTCTGGCTGTCGGCGTGGTGCACGCCGAAGACATCGCGCATCGCATCGCACAGTTCGCCGTGCGTGGCGTAGAGTTTCACCGCCGCCAGGCAGGGCTCGACCAGGTTGGTGCCGGTGCGCGCGGCATCGCGCACCTTCTCCAGCGCGAGTTGCACCGCTGCATTGTCGCGCCGCGCGCGCAGCGCCTTCAGCTTCTGCACCTGCTGCGACTCCATCTCGTCTTCGAGGCGCCAGATCTCCATCTCGCGCTTCGCCTCAGGTACCACCAGGTGATTCACGCCGACCAGCTTGCGCCGGCCCTGCTCCATCTCGCGCTGGCGCCGGTACTGCTCGTTGCCCAGCTCGCGCTGGAAATAGCCCTGCTCGATGGCCTTCAGCGCGCCGCCCATGTTCATGATCCGCTCGATCTCGGCGAACGATTCGTCCTCGATGCGCCTGGTCAGCGACTCGACGTAGTACGAGCCGGCCAGCGGATCGATGGTGTCGGCCACCCCGGTCTCGTGCGCGACCAGGTGCTGGATCGCGGCACCCACGCGGATCGCGTCCTCCGCCGGCAGCGCGTGCGCCTCGTCGTGCAGCGGCGTGGTCATGGTCTCGCCGGCGCCGGCCAGCGCGCAGGCGGTCGCCATGATCGCGAGCCGCCCGATGTTGTTCAGCGGCTGCTGCAGCGTGAGCGAGCTGGTGCTCGGCGATGTCATCACGCGCAGCTTCATCGCCTCCGGGCGCGTCGCGCCGTAGCGCTCCTTCATGAGCCGCGCCCATACCTTGCGGAAGGCGCGCAGCTTGCAGATGCCCTCGAAAAAATCCATGTCGACGTTGATCACGAAGTGGAAGTACGGCGCCACGGTGTCGATGTCGAAGCCGC
>JAKJFB010000654.1 GCA_022705125.1 Pseudomonadota bacterium | reverse complement strand
GCCAGAACTGCGGATCGCCCCTCCTGGGCGAGCACTGTTACGCCTGCGGCCAGCCGACCAAGGGCCTGGTGCGGCATTTCTCCAGCATCGTGGGCGACTTCCTCGACAGCGTGTTCAATTTCGACACGCGCACGCTGCGCACGCTCGGGCCGCTGCTGTTCAAGCCGGGTTACCTGAGCCGCGAATACTTCCATGGCCATCGCGTGCGCTACGTCAGCCCGGTGCGGCTGTTCTTCTTCCTCTGCATCGCGGCCTTCTTCGCGTTGCAGCTGACGGTCGACATCGATCTGGGCGACCTGGACGAGACGGCTTCGCTGTCACGCGCCGAGACCGTGACCGAGGCCGAATCGATGCGGGACAAGGCGCTCGAGGCGATGCGCGCGGCGCGCGACCGGATTCCCGACGCCCCCGGCGCGCGGGTCGGGATGGATCAGGGCATCGCCCAGATCGAGGCCGAAGCGCAGCGCCGCATCGACTGGCTCAAGGCACGCGACGCCGCACAGGCGCGGGGCGAGTCCGTGGCGGCGTATGTCTCGGATTCCGGCGATGACGGCGATGACGAGGATTTCGTCTTCAACGACAAAGCCTGGGATGCGAAATCCAATCCGCTGATCGTGTCCTGGCTACCCGAGCGCGGCAATGTCTGGCTCAACCAGCTGGTGGGTCGCGCCAAGGACAATGCGCAGCGCATCCGCGAGCAGCCGCGCCTGCTGGTCGAATCCTTCCTGCAGTCGCTGCCGCAGACCTTGTTCGTGCTGCTGCCGATCTTCGCCCTGATGCTGAAGGTCTTCTACCTGTTCAAGCGCCGGCTCTACATGGAGCACCTGATCGTGGCGCTGCACAGCCACGCCTTCCTGTGTGCGGCGTTGTTGCTCGTGGTGGGCTGCGGCGCATTGCGCGACCTCGCCGGCGCCGGCTTCTGGCACATCGCGCTGGGTTGGATCGAGGTTCTGATCGGCGTCTGGATGCCGGTCTACCTGCTGATCATGCAGAAGCGGGTCTACGCCCAGGGCTGGCTGATGACCGTGCTCAAGTATTTCCTGCTCGGCAACCTGTACCTGTTGCTGCTCTCGGTCGGGGCGATGCTGAACCTGGCGGTGAGCCTGGTGGCGATGTGATCGTCTACGAGGTGAACCTGCAGGTCGAGGCGTCGATTGCCGACGAATTCCGGGCCTGGCTGGAGGCGCACGTCGCGCAGATGCTGGCGCTGCCCGGCTTCCTGTCCGCCGAGCGCTTCAGGGTGGAGAGCGGCGCGGGCGAACCGGTCGAGTTCTGCGTGCAGTACCGGCTGCACGATGCCGTGGCGCTCGACGCCTATCTCAGGGAGCACGCGCCGCACATGCGCGCCGAAGGCCTGTCCCGCTTCGGATCGAGGTTCACGGCCGCGCGCCGCGTCATGCGACCGTTCGCGTCGGCGTGAGCCGCGTGCCGGACCGGATCGCACGCAGCGACTGGCTGGCGCTGCTCGTGCTCTACGCCTTGTGCGCCGCCAGTTTTCCGTTGGCGGCCCTGGTGGTGGATTCGGGGCGCGACCTGGCCTGGGGCTGGAGCATTGCGCAAGGCGCGGCGTGGCCGGCCTACGGCCCGAGCCTGAACGCTCTCTGGCAACCGGGGCCGGTGTGGTTCTACTTCCTTGCCTTGGCCTTGCGGCTCAGCGGCTCGATCGGCGGAGTCGCCCTCGTCCTTGGCCTGTTCGCCGCCTTCAAGATTCCACTGGCCTATGTGCTCGGTCGCGCCCTGGGCCAGTGGCAGTCGCAAGCCCGGGGCGAGACCGCCGCCCTGGGCCTGACACTAGCCGCCGCGGTGGCGCTACCCGGCTGGAGCAGTCTGGGTCAGCTGGTGTTGTCGCATACCAGCCTCGTGGAAACCGGTGTCCTGGCGACGCTGTGGCTGG
>JAKJFB010000653.1 GCA_022705125.1 Pseudomonadota bacterium | reverse complement strand
CGCCCAGCGAGATACGCTGCATCGCGATGTCGCTCATCAGCATCGCCACCATCGTGCCGGCCACCGTCAGCACCAGTACCGCGCCGATGATCAGACCGCTGCGCAATCCCATGAAGATCAGCAGCACCACGACCACGATCGCGACCGCCGCCACCAGATTCTCGACGAAGCCATCCACCGCCGCGCGCACCGAGTCGGACTGCAGCGAGACCGGGTTGAGCTCCATGCCCACGGGACGCTGGCTCTCGAGCTCCACGAGCCGCTGCTTCACCGCATCGCCCATGGCTACCACATTGCCACCGAGCACGTTGGAGATACCAAGCGCTATCGCCGGCCGCCCGTCGCGACGCACCAGCCCCGCGGGCGGCGTGATGTAATCACGATGTATTTCCGCAATGTCCTGCAATCGCACCAGGCCGCTCGTGGCGTCGCCCGCGACCACCAGGTCCTTCAGCGTGTCTATGGACTCCACCGTGCCCTCGGGGTTGATCTGCAGCCGCAGCGACTCCGCGCGCACATTACCGGCGGGACTGATCACGTTCTGCGCGCGCAGCGTCGAGTACACCTGATCGAGCGGAATGCCGAACTGCGCCGCGCGCGCACGCGAGATCTCGACGAATATCGCCTCGGTGCGCTCGCCGAGCAGCGCCACGCGCGCCACCCCGGGCACCAGCACCAGTTCGCGGCGCAGCAGGTCGAGGTAGTCGTAGAGCTGGCGCGGCGTGTAGCCCTCGCCGGTCACGGCATAGAACAGCGCGTACACATCGCCGAAATCGCCGTTGACCACGGGCTGAGCCGCACCGGGCGGCAGCGCGCGCGAGACGTCCGCGATCTTGCCGCGCAGCTTGTCCCACACCTGGTCGAGCTCGGCCTGCGTGCGCGAGAACTCCAGCTTCGCCTCGACCTTCACCAGCGACTCGCCGGCACGCGAGACCGAGATGACTTCCTCGACTTCCTGCATCTGCTGCACGGCGCCTTCGACCAGGTCGGTGATTTCCTCGGCCACTTGCGCCGGCGAGGCGCCCGGATACGCGGTCAGCACGACGGCCTGGCGGATCACGAAATCGGGGTCCTCGAAACGCCCGAGCCGCTCGTACGCCAGGTAGCCACCCACGAGCACCAGCGCGGCGAGCACCCACGCGACCACCGCCTTGTGGAGCGTGTACCCGGCGACGTTCATGCCGGATCGGCTCCCGTCGCCGACAGCGGACGCACCTGCATGCCGGCGCGCACCGCGCTGACGCCCGCGGCGATGATGCGCTCACCCTGCGTCAGGCCGGTTGCGATCGTGATATCGCCACCGCGGATGGCGCCCGTGCGAACCTCGCGGCGCTCGGCCCTGGATTGCGCGTCGAGCACCCACACAAAGGTGGCGCCGCTCGCATCGGTAGCGACCGCCGTCAAGGGAACGGATACGGTTGCGCCGGGTTCAGCCGCCGCGCCGACAAAGGGCAGCACGGTGACCGACATGCCCGGGAACACGTTCATGTCAGGCGGCAGTGCACCCAGGCTCAGCACGATCTCGTAGGTCTGCGTCTGCGGATCCGCGTCGGTGGCAAAGGATTTGAGCTTCAGCGGTATGGAGCGTGTGTCTTCCCCCTCGAATATCGCCTCCGCGGCCTGTTGCTCCGTGGCGGTGCGCACGACGCGCGCCGGCACGTTGATGACCACCTCGAGCGCGTCCAGGTCCTGGAGGTCCGCGATGGGCTGCTTGGCCTGCACGTTGCTGAAGGTTTCCAGCCGCCGGCGCGTGAGCACGCCGGCAAATGGCGCACGGATCACGGTATCCGCGAGCTCCCGGTTCGCGGTGGCAAGATTCGTGCGCGCCACCTCGAGCCTGCTGCGCCGTTCGTCGACCTCCGAGGGTGCTACCGCGCGCTCGGTTTCCCAGAGACGC
>JAKJFB010000652.1:1628-1900 GCA_022705125.1 Pseudomonadota bacterium | reverse complement strand
TGCTGATGGTGCTCACGCACTTCGAGCGCGACGAGGCCTTGCTCGACAGCTTTGCACCGTACATCGGCTCGATATTCGACGTGCCGAAGGAAATTCCCGAACCGATGCTGACGCAACTGCGCGAGCGCCTGTTCCGGGTGCTGACGACGGCGCGCCCCGGCACCGACACCTCGGTCGACAACGCGCTGATGCGCCGGATGCTGAGCGTCGACGTCGGCGAGCCGGTGGCCGACGAGTTCATCCCGATGCTGATGGAACAGATGGGCTTCGAT
>JAKJFB010000652.1:0-1618 GCA_022705125.1 Pseudomonadota bacterium | reverse complement strand
TGCAGCGTCTGCCGGCCGGGGTCTCCTTTGCCGAGGGGGCACTGGTGGAGCCGCTCGCCGTTGCCCATCACGCGGTAGGCCTGGCGGGCGAGTTGAGCGGAGCCTCGGTGCTGGTGATCGGCGCCGGGCTCACCGGCCTGCTCGCGGCCATCAAGCTGCGCGAGGCCGGCTACTCATTCACCGTGATCGAGAAGAACCCCGAGGTGGGCGGCACCTGGTGGGAGAACACCTACCCCGGCGTGGCGGTCGACACGCCGAGCCACTTCTATTCCTACTCCTTCGAGCTGAACCCCGACTGGAGCCATTACACGCCGGCCGGCCCCGAGTTCCAGCAATACCTGCTGCGCGTGGCCGACAAGTACGATCTGCGCCGGCACGTGGTGTTCGACACGCGCGTGCTGGGCTGCACCTGGGACGAGGCCGCGCAGTGCTGGAACGTCGAGATCCAGGACGCCAACGGCACGCGCATCGAGCGCGCCAACGCCGTGATGAATGCGCACGGGCCGGTGAACCGCTGGTCGTGGCCGCAGATCCCCGGCCTCGAATCCTTCAAGGGCGCGCGGATGCACACCGCTCGCTGGGACCACTCGGTGTCGCTGAAGGGCAAGCGCGTCGCACTGATAGGCACCGGTGCCAGCGCCGTGCAGGTGGGACCGGCGATCGCGCCTGAAGTGGCGCATCTCACGGTGTTCCAGCGCTCGCGCCACTGGGTGATGCCGAACCACTACGTCGAGGTGCCCGAGACCGTGCGCTGGGCGCAGCGCCACATCCCGCACTACGCCGAGTGGTTCCGCTTCCGCGCCTACTGGTTCGCCGCGGACGGACTCTACGCGAACATCCAGATCGACCCCGAGTGGCCGCACCAGGACACCTCGGTCTCGGCCTACAACGAGGGCGTGCGCCAGTACGTGCTGCAGAACTACCACGCCAAGCTCGCCAAGCGGCCGGATCTGCAGGAAAAGCTCATTCCGGCATACCCGGTGTTCGCCAAACGCATCTGCATGGACATCAACTGGCTGAACACGCTGACGCGCGACAACGTGACGCTCGAGGACAATACGCTCGACCACATCGTCGAGGACGGCATCGTGCTGAAGGACGGCCGCAAGATACCGGTCGACGTGATCATCTGCGCCACGGGCTTCGATGTCTCGGACATGACCGGCGGACTGAAGATCATCGGCCGCGGCGGGCGCAACCTGCGCGAGGAATGGGGCGAGGACGATCCGCGCGCCTATCTCGGCGTCACGGTGCCGGGCTACCCGAACTTCTTCCTCAGCGTCGGGCCCAACAGCGCGCCGAACCACGCCGGGGGGCAGAACATCGTCTCCGAGACGCAGGTGCACTACGCGCTGGAGTGCCTCGAACTGCTGAACGACAAGCATGCGAAGGCGCTGGAGCCCACGCAGGAGGCCACCGACGCATTCAACGCCGCGGTCGACGAAAAACTTGCAGGATTGATCTGGTCGCGCCCGGACGCGAAGAGCTACTACAAGAACAAGGCCGGGCGCATCATCATGTCGAGCCCCTACAAGCTGGTCGAGTACTGGCTGATGACGCGCGGGCCGAAGCCGGAGGACTACCGCATCGAGTGAGGGCTGGTACGCCGCCGCTGCAC
>JAKJFB010000651.1 GCA_022705125.1 Pseudomonadota bacterium | reverse complement strand
CCCGCTCACCATGCGACTGGGCTGCGACGACCTGCACCCCGAGGGCATCCAGTTCGAGCATGCGCTCGTCGCCGTGAAGATGATGAAGGAACACGGCCTGGACCTGGCCGACCTGTCACTGGGGTTCAACACCGATGCGATGGTGGACCCGCCGATGGGCCGGCAGAGCTTCATGATCGAACGCGCGCACCGCGTGCGCAGCGAGGTGGGCATTCCGGTGGCCACGAGCTGGAACCTGGGCATCCCGAGTGAAGCGGACCGCGTGATCCGGGAGGAGCTCATCGACCTGGTGTTCCTCGGCCGGCCCGCATTGTCGAATCCGCATTGGCCGGTGTGGGCCGCGCGCGAGCTGGGGCACGCATCACCGTTTTCCCTGGTGCAGGAAGACTGGCGCTGGTGGCTTGAGAACTTCCGCGGGCATGCGCCCAGCGTGGGGTGGCCCGAGATACGGTCCGCGGGGTGAAGCGCGTGACGCGTTTGTGGGACCATCATCGCCGCGCGTTCCATTCCCCCCATTCCGTTGCGTGATCCCATGACCACCCCTGCCGTTCTGATCGAATTCTCGGAGGCCATCGCCACCGTCACCCTGAACCGTCCCGAGCGCCTCAACGCCGTCGACGCGTCGCTGCGCGTTGCACTGACCGAGACGCTCACCGGGCTTGGCCAGGACGACGCCGTGAAAGCGATCGTGATCACCGGCGCCGGCCCGCGCGCGTTCTGCGCGGGTCAGGACATCGAGGAGACCGTCGCCCTGCCCTGGGAACGGCTCGTGCCCTGGCTGACCGCGCAGCATGCGATGTACCAGTCGGTGCGTGACCTCGACAAGCCGTGTGTGGCCGCGATCAATGGTGTGGCCGCGGGGGCCGGGTTTCAGATCGCGCTGTGCGCGGACTGGCGAGTGGCGGCCCACGACACACGCATCGGCCAGCCTGAAGTGAAGGCCGGGCTGGCAAGCATCGTGGGGTCGTACCTGATGACGCACTTCACCAGTCTCACGCACAACATCGGCCTGTCGCTCACCGGCGAGCTGGTCACGGGTCAGCGGGCGTACGAGATGGGGCTGGTGTCGGAGCTAGTCGATGCGGCCGACGTGCTCGCAGCGGCACACCGCCGCGCACGCGCCATGGCCGCGCTGCCAGCCACCGCCATGCGGGTGTCGAAGCAGCGGTTCCGCGAACTCACGCAGCCCGGCTTCGACGAAGCACTGGCGGCAGCCGTGCGCGCCCAGCTTGCCTGCTTCGCCAGCGGCGAGGCGCAGCAGACGATGCGTGCATTCCTGGCCCGCCGCGACAAGGGCGCGGCGCGCGGCACGGACGCGCAGAAGGCGTGAGCGTCGGGGGCCGACGGCTCGTATGGGCGAGCACCGTGCAGGCGAACGAGGCTGCGATGATGCGCGTGCGCCCCGGGCGTGCACAACGCCGCGCGTGCGCCCGCGCAGCACCCGGCGCGACAGCGTGCGCAGGCACTTCCTCTGTGCACGCCCCGGAAATCAGGCTATAATCTTTTTCTCAGACGCGGGGTGGAGCAGTCTGGCAGCTCGTCGGGCTCATAACCCGAAGGTCACAGGTTCAAATCCTGTCCCCGCAACCAAGTAATACGCTCTTTAAAAACCAGACAACCGATAGGTGTGGGTACTTGGTTTCGAGGGATGTTCGGCTTCGGTCGGACGTCACGAAGAAATTGAAGTATCTCGCAGAAATCGTCAGGTTTCTGGAGTTTTTGGATTGAACTTAAGAGTTTGATCCTGGCTCAGATTGAACGCTGGCGGCATGCTTTACACATGCAAGTCGAACGGTAACAGGGAGCTTGCTCCGCTGACGAGTGGCGAACGGGTGAGTAATGCATCGGAACGTACCCGGAAGTGGGGGATAACGTAGCGAAAGTTACGCTAATACCGCATACG
>JAKJFB010000650.1 GCA_022705125.1 Pseudomonadota bacterium | reverse complement strand
GGCCTTGCGCACCTGCACCTCAACATCAGTGAGCGCGCCCAGCAGCGCATCGACCGCTTCCGGCGGATGCAGGCGCCCCAGGATGTGCGCGCTCCATGCGCGAACGCGGGGATCATCGCTGGCAAGCGCTGCAATTGCCGGGAAGACCGCGGGCGGGCCGGCCTCAACGGCAAGATCTGCCGCGACGAGCGCTAACGCCTCATCATCCAGCAGGCCGAAGAGTACGGGCATCGCGGCGTCGCCGAAGGAGAGCAGCAAGTCAGCCGGCGCCCTGCCAAGTTCGGCGTCGCTGAGCAGTTCGGCCACGAAGGGCAGACATTCGGGATCTCGCAGGCGGTCGAGCACCTGCAGACCCGCCAGCCTCCAACCGCCGCTCGCGGTGCGCAGCGCGTCGCAGATGCCAAGAGTGGCATCCTGCCCCAGGGCCACCAGCGCGTCCGCAACTCCGGGCACAACATTGCCGGCAGCATCCGTCAGTGCCGCGAGCAGCGGCCCCAGGGCTCGGGAGCCGAATGAGCCGACGGCCTCAGAGGCCGCCGAAGTTACCTCGGGAACTGTGTCGGAGAGGGATCCGACCAGCCAGGCCAGGGCATCGGTCGAGCCGATGCTCCGCAGCGCCTGAATGCTCGCGATCCGGACGGATGGCTCCTCGTCGCCCAACAGCGCGGCCAGATCCGGCGCGGCTGGTTCCCATTCAAGACTGCCAAGCGCCCAGGCCGACGCCTCACGCACCCGCGGCTCAGACGCAGTCAGCCGGGATGTCAGGGCGGGCACGGCAGCCTCGCCGATGAGTACGAGAGTACTGGACGCAAGCCTGCGTTCCCTGGCATCCTCCGAACCCATGAGGGCCGCGACGGGTTCCACCGCTTCGGCAGCAAAGCCTGCTAGCGCGGACTGAGCCGCCTGCGACACTCCGTCGTCGTCGTCCGCAAGCAGAGCCAGTAGCGGCTCGACTGACTGGTCGGCCGGGAACGCACACAGTCCACGGACCGCCCCAGCCCGGCAGGAGGCCTCCTCCGAGACGGCGGCTTCCAGCAGCGCCGTAAGCGCGGGCTCGCCGAAGGACAGCAGGGCGCTGGCGATAGCCTGCGCGCCACGGCAAGCGGGGTCACAGAGGCGCCCAACGAGGGTCGGGATCGCGCGTTCGTCGCCCAGCGAGGACAGACATGCACTCGCGGCGGCGCGCACCAGTTCGCTGTCATCCGAGAGCGCAGTCGCCACGGCCGGAAGCGCCTCAACGTAAGCCAGCCCGGCCAAGGTCGCGATGGCATCCGCACGGACTTCAGGACTCGGGTGCTCAACCAGCGACAATACCGCAGCCCCTGCTTCGGGCATCGCCAGTGTCCGCAGGGCTTCGAGGCACACCGCGATCAGATCGGTGTCCGCCGCGCCGAGCAGGGGTGTGAGGGCCTCAAGGGAAGCGGCCACTGGAATGCGTGACAGCACCGTGATCGCCCGGAAGCGCAGGGCATCCTGATCCGACCCCAGCAGACGGGACACCGGCTTCACTGCGGCCTCGCCCAGTGAGGCCAGAGCGTCCTGAGATGCGGCGATCAACGCGGGCTCGTTCTCCTCCAGCACTTCAACGAGCGGGCTGCATGCCGACGCTCCGGCTGTTTCCACCAGTAATGGCGCGGCTGCGGCCCTGTGCATCGTATCCACCGGGTACTCGCCGCGCCACAGTGCCGATGCCAGCGCCGCGGCCTGCCGGCGGAACACAGCGAACTGCGGCTCGCCAGATCCGGCCACCGCGTCGCGCAGGGCTTCGAGCGCCTTCTCGCCGTCGCCTTCCGCCGCGAAGCCGAGGCCGGAAGCGATCAGCGCCTGCAACCGGCGGCGCGCCACCACAGTGTCCGGGTCGGAATCATCAAGGGCCGCCCGGGTAGCCTGACGGCGCAATTCGA